>CAMLNY010000193.1 GCA_946481405.1 uncultured Brevundimonas sp.
TGAACCGCTTCTTCTCGCTGCACTACCTGCTGCCGTTCGTGATCTTCGGCGTGGTGGTGCTGCACCTGTGGGCCCTGCACACGGCCGGTCAGAACAACCCGGTCGGCATCCTGATCCCCAGGGAGCGCGAGGCCAAGGACACCGTCCCGTTCCACCCCTACTATACGGTCAAGGACGGCTTCGCGGTCATCCTGTTCCTGATGCTGTTCGCCGTGTTCGTCTTCTTCATGCCGAACGCCCTGGGCCACGCCGACAACTACATTCCGGCCAACCCGCTACAGACCCCGCCGCACATCGTGCCCGAGTGGTACATGCTGCCCTTCTACGCGATCCTGCGCGCCATCCCGGACAAGTTCGGCGGCGTGGTGGCGATGTTCGCGGCCATCGGCATCCTGTTCGTCCTGCCCTGGCTGGACACGTCCAAGGTGCGGTCGATGCGCTATCGCCCGACCATGAAGATCTTCTTCGTGATCTTCGTCCTGGTCGGCATGGGCCTGGGCTGGTGCGGCGCCCAGCTGCCGGATGCCCCGGTGGTTCCGGGCATGCCCAGCTTCACCCTGATGGACGGCCAGCTGAACTCCTACCTGTGGCTGACCCGTCTGCTGACGGCCTACTACTTCATCTTCTTCGCGATCATCATGCCCGTCGTGGGTCTGAAGGAGACGCCGTTGAAGATTCCCGCGTCGATCTCCGAGCCGGTCCTGTCGGGTCCGGCCGCGATGACCGCCGCCGCTCCCGCCGACGCCGAAAAGAAGGGCTGATCGCGATGTCGATTTCTATTCGCAAACTCGCCCTCTCGCTGGCGGCCGTCGCGGCGGTCGGCGCGGCCTCCCCGGCCCTGGCCGAGGGCGGCGCCCATCACCCGCGTTCGGGCGGCTTCTCCTTCGACGGTCCGTTCGGCACCTTCGACCAGGGCCAGCTGCAGCGCGGCTACAAGGTCTATCGCGAGGTCTGCGCCTCGTGCCACTCGATGGACCTGATGCACTTCCGCACCCTGGGCGAGCGCGGCGGTCCGTTCTACGACCCGCACGCCGAGAACCCGGCCCAGAACCGCTTCGTGCGCGCCCTGGCGGCCGAGATCGAGGTCGCGGACATCGACACCGAGACCGGCGAGGCGATCCGTCGCCCCGCGACCCCGGCGGACAAGTTCCCGAACCCCTATCCGAACCGGACGGCCGCAGCCGCCGCCAATGGCGGAGCCGCTCCGCCGGACCTGTCGGTCATGGCCAAGGCCCGTCACGGCGGCGCCGACTACATCTATTCGCTGCTGACCGGCTATCACACGCCGCCGTCCTACCTGCGGATGACGCCGACCCAGCACTACAACGCCTATATGGCCGGCGATCTGACGCCGTTCGTGCCGGAAGGCGCCGAGGTTCCGGCGGGCGGCTTCATCGCCATGCCGCCGCCGCTGACCTCGGCCGGTCAGGTGACCTATGATGACGGCACCGAAGCCACGGTCGACCAGATGTCCAAGGACGTCGCCGCCTTCATCGCCTGGGCCTCGGATCCCAAGGCGACCGAGCGCAAGCAGTCGGGCATCGGCGTTCTGGCCTTCCTGGCCATCTTCGCCGGCATTACCTACGCGAGCTACCGTCGCATCTGGAAGGGCGTCGCCCACTAAGGGACGTCTGGCCAGAGCTCTGAACGATCAGCCCGCCGGGTCCGCCCGGCGGGCTTTTTCGTGCGCGTTGACGAGGGTCTTGAAAAGTGCTTTGTGATGCAAAGCAAAAGGGGAGGCCGCCATGTCCATCGTCCGTCTGATTGTTCTTCCGCTGGCCGCTCTGGCTGTTTCGACCGCCGGCCCGGGCCTGGCCCAGGAACAGCACCCGCAGGGCACGCCCGCCCAGCGCGAGGCCATGCAGCGCCTGGCCTTCATGGACGGCGAGTGGCGCGGCACCGCCGTGATCAGCAGCCCGGCGGGCCGAACGACCCTGACCCAGACCGAGCGGGTGGGAACCACCCTCGGCGGCTCGATCCGGGTGGTGGAGGGGCGCGGCTACGCGGCCGACGGCTCGACCCGGTTCAACGCCATGGCGACCATCGCCTGGGACGAGCGGGCGGGAGCCTACACCTTCCACAGCTACGCCCAGGGCTATCAGGGCGACTATCCGTTCGCGGCGACCGAGGACGGCTTCCGCTGGCAAACCCCGGCCGGCCCCGGCGCGACCATCCAGTATGTCGCCACGATCAGGGACGGGCGCTGGCATGAGGTCGGCCACTACGTCCGCGAGGGGCAGGCGCCCATCCCCTATATCGAGCTGGACTTGCGCCGCGTGGGCGACACCGAATGGCCCGCTGCGGGGGCGGTGGCGCCGAACGACTGACCGGGGCACAGTGCCGGAATGAACGATACACCCAGGCTGGAAATGGCCCGGCGGCTGGACGCCTTCGTCGACGCCGCCTTCGCCTTCGCCGTCACCCTGCTGGTCGCGGGCGGGGGCGATCCTCCGACGACGCTGGACGAGATGCGGGCGATGTTTCTGGCGGCGCCGTCCTATCTGGCCAGCTTCGCCCTGATCGTCATGTTCTGGCTGAGCTACCGCGATCTGGGCCGGCTGTGGCCACACCGCGACGGGCTATCGACGGCGCTGAGCCTCGGCGTCGTTTTCGTCGTCCTGCTGTACGTGTTTCCGCTGCGGCTGATGATGGAGTCGGCCCTGCACGCCATGTCGGGCGGGCTCCTGCCCGGCGGGGACCTGATCGACACGATGGATGATCTGCGCTTCCTCTACGTCGCCTACGGCGGCGGGTGTCTGGCGTTGTCCCTGCTGTTCGCGGGTCTTTATCGACATCACCTGAAGCGGGGTGACGCCGGACCGACCCAGACGGTCAGCGCGCGCATCTGGATCCAGAACTGGATCATCCTGTCTTGCGCCTCGCTCGCCTCGATCGTCATCGCTCTGACAGGGCCTGAGTCGATCGCCGACTGGGCCGGAGGGTTCGTCTATATGAGCGTGCCGGTGATGATCGGGATCGCCTCCGTCTTCCATGCGCGCGCCATGTCGCGGGCGGCCCGAACCGAAAGCTAGGCTTTCGGTTCAACTCAAGTGGGAGCCTGATTCACGGCGATACCGCCGATCAGGCTCGGGTCGACACGGAGCCGGCCGCCTCCTAACCTCCGCGCAGATTCAGTCCGCCGAGGGTTCTTCATGCGTACGTTCACCGCCGCCGCCGCGCTTCTGGCCGGTCTTTCCCTGTCGTTCGCCGCGAGCGCGCAGGAGCCCGCCTTCGACGCGACGCGGCTGTCGGAGCACATCCGCATCCTGTCGGCCGACGACTTCGAGGGGCGCGGCATCGCCACCCCGGCGGAGCGGAAGGTCATCGACTACGTCTCGCAGCAGTTCGAAGCGGCCGGTCTGGAGCCCGGCGGCGAGGACGGCGGGTGGACCCAGGCCGTGGCGCTCAACAAGTTCACCGCCTCGAACGTCCAGGCCCAGCTGACCGTCGGCGACTGGACCCAGCCCCTGACCCAGGGCGAGCAGATCGTCGTCTCGACCCGCCGTCCGGGCGAGAGCCACGTCATGCTGATGGACGCGCCGCTGGTCTTCGTCGGCTACGGCATCCATGCGCCCGAGCGGAACTGGGACGACTTCAAGGGCCAGGACATGCGAGGCAAGATCCTGGTCGTGCTCGTCAATGACGCCGACTTCGAGGAGCCGGCGCTCAACACCTTCGGCGGCCGAGCGATGACCTACTACGGCCGCTGGACTTACAAATATGAGGAGGCGGCGCGTCAGGGCGCGGCCGGCGTCATCATCGTGCACGAGACCGACCCGGCCTCCTATGGCTGGACCACGGTGCGCAACAGCTGGTCGGGCGCGAACTTCGACATCGTGCGCGAGAACGCCGACGAGCGCGTGCCGATGGAAAGCTGGATCCAGCGCGATACGGCGGTTGAGCTGTTCCGCCACGCCGGGCTCGATTTCGAGACGCTGAAGACCCAGGCGCGCAGCCGTGACTTCCAGCCGGTGACGCTGGAGGGCGCCGAACTCGACGTCATGTTCGATGTCGCTTCGGAGCGGATCGAGACCCACAACATCATCGGCCGTCTGCCGGGGGCGACCCATCCGGACGAGAGCTTCCTCTACACCGGTCACTGGGATCACATCGGCGTCGGGACGCCCGACGCGAACGGCGACGCCATCTTCAACGGGGCGGTCGACAACGCCTCGGGCATTTCGGGCCTGATCGAGCTGGCCCGGGTCTTCGCGGCCGGTCCGCGGCCGGAGCGGTCGCTGGTCTTCATCGGCTTCGCGGCCGAGGAGAGCGGTCTGCTGGGTTCGGAATACTATGCCGCCAATCCGCTCTATCCGCTGGCGACCACGGTGGGCGGGGTGAACATGGACTCAGCCAACGTCTATGGCCGCACAG
>CAMLNY010000194.1 GCA_946481405.1 uncultured Brevundimonas sp.
CGGACGATCCTTCTTCAGACCGGCGAGGTCTTGGATCGTGCGGATCGGACGGCCGTTCCGGCTGAGCGACAGCAGAATGGCGAAGAAGCCCATGGTGTCGATCATGTACAGGGTCATGAACGTGACCATGGCCTGCAGGCCCTGTTCGGTGCCGGCGGCGATGCCCAGGGTGGCGTAGCCGATGTTGGCGATCGACGAATAGGCGAGCAGGCGCTGGATATCCTTCTGGGCCAGACCACCCCAGGCGCCGACCACGAAGCTGGCCAGGGCGATCAGGATCAGGACCTGGGCCCACTGGTCGTGGGCGCCGAGGAAACCTTCGGACAGGGCGCGGGCGAACAGGACCATGGCGGCCATCTTCGGCGCGGTGGCGAACAGGGCCACGACCGGCGTCGGCGCGCCCTCGTAGACGTCGGGCGTCCACATGTGGAACGGCGCGGCGGAAACCTTGAACGCCAGACCGCAGATCAGGAAGACCAGACCGAAGATCAGGCCCGGACCCGGGTTGGCCGTCGCATAGGCGGCGATGTCCTCGAACCGCATCGAGGCGGCGAAGCCGTAGATCAGGCTGGAGCCGTAGAGCAGCAGGCCCGACGACAGGGCGCCGAGCACGAAATACTTCAGACCGGCTTCCGACGCCTTCAGGTCGTCGCGGTGGTAGGCGGCGAGGACGTAGAGGGCCAGCGAGTGCAGCTCGACGCCGACATAGAGCGAGATCAGGTCGCCCGACGAGGTCATCATGCCCATGCCCACGGCGGCCAGCACGATCAGGATCGGGAACTCGAAGCGGGCGATGTTCATCCGCTGCATCCAGCCGCCGCCCAGCACCACGGCGACCGCCGAGGCCAGGTAGATGGCGACCTTGCCGTAGATGGCCAGCGGGTCGGCCACATAGGCCCCGTTGAAGGCCTGACCCAGCGGGCCGGTGGCGGCGACGGCCGTGGCGGCGACCAGCAAGGCCACTGACAGGATGGAGATCAGGCGCGCCGACTTCTCGCCGATGAAGGCGCCGAGCAGCAGCAGCACGAGGGCGCCGATCGCGAGCGTCAGCTCCGACGCGGCCAGGTTCAGGGCGTAGGACAGGTCAGGCATTTTCTTCTCACCCGCCGGTCGCGAGCTGCCAGCCGTTGACGACGGCGTCGACGGAGGCGGCGGTGTAGTTCAGGACCAGGTCCGGCTGCACGCCCAGCCAGATGGTTCCGACGATCAGGGGGACGAAGATGACCAGCTCGCGCAGGTCGATGTCCTTGATCGTGGCCAGGGCCGGGTTGGTGATCTCGCCGAACATGACGTTGCGGTACAGGGTCAGGGCATAGACGGCCGACAGGATGACGCCGGTCGCGGCCACGAAGGCGGCCCAGGTCGAGGCCTGGTAGACACCCGTCATCGTCAGGATCTCGCCGATGAAGCCCGAGGTGCCCGGCAGGCCCACGTTCGCCATGGTGAACATCAGGAAGATGGCCGCGTACCAGGGCATCCGGTTGGTCAGGCCGCCGTAGAAGGCGATCTCACGCGTGTGCATCCGGTCGTAGACGACGCCGACGCAGAGGAAGAGCGCGCCCGAGATCAGGCCGTGGGACAGCATCTGGAAGACGGCGCCCTGCATGCCCTGGGCGTTGCCGGCGAAGATGCCCATGGTCACGAAGCCCATGTGGGCGACCGACGAATAGGCGATCAGCTTCTTGATGTCGGTCTGGCGGAAGGCGACCAGGGAGGTGTAGATCACCGCGATCACCGACAGGACCAGAACCAGCGGCGTGAAGGCCTCGGACGCATCCGGGAACATCGGCAGGTTGAAGCGCAGGAAGCCGTAGCCGCCGAGCTTCAGCAGGATGCCGGCCAGGATGACCGAGCCCGCCGTCGGCGCCTGGACGTGGGCGTCGGGCAGCCAGGTGTGCACCGGCCACATCGGCATCTTGACCGCGAAGGAGGCGAAGAAGGCCAGCCACAGGATCGACTGGGCCCAGGGGCTGAAGGCATATTCCTTGAGCGTCGGGATGGAGGTCGTGCCGGCTTCGTTGGCCATCCACAGCATGGCCAGCAGCATCAGGACAGATCCGAGCAGGGTGTAGAGGAAGAATTTGTACGCCGCGTAGATGCGGTTCGCCCCGCCCCACACCCCGATGATGATGAACATCGGAACGAGGGTGCCCTCGAAGAAGATGTAGAACAGGAACAGGTCCAGCGCCGTGAACACGCCGATGACCAGCGTCTCGAGCACCAGGAAGGCGATCATGTATTCGACGACGCGTGTCTCTACCGACTTCCAGCTGGCCACGATGCAGATCGGCAGCAGGAAGGCCGTCAGCAGGACAAACAGGATCGAGACCCCGTCGACGCCGAGATGATAGTTGGCCCCGGCGAACCAGACGTAGTTCTCGACGAACTGATAGGCGGCGTTCGAGGGGTCGAACTGCAGCACCAGGATCGTGGAGACGGCCAGCGTCGCCAAGGTGGTGATCAGCGCGACCCAGCGCGCCAGGCCGTCGGCGTCCTTCGACACCATCCGGCCGAGCAGGATCAGGGCGACCCCGACCAGCGGAAGGAAGGTGACGACGCTCAGGATATTGGGGATCGCACCCATCTTATGCGCCCCAGGCGTAGATGGCGAAGGCGAGCAGACCGGCCACGCCGAGCAGCATCACGAACGCATAGTGATAGACATAGCCGGACTGGATCCTGGCAAGACGCGCGGCGGACTTCAGCGACGCCCAGGCGGCGCCGTTCGGCCCCAGCCCGTCGATGATCTTCACGTCGCCGATCTTCCAGAACAGGTCGCCAAGGCCCTTGGCGCCGCGCACGAAGATGAAGTCGTAGATCTCGTCGAAGTACCACTTGTTGTAGAGGAAGCTCCACAGCGGCCCCTGGTTGGCGGCCATCCGCTTCGCCAGTCCCTCGCGCAGGACGTAGTAGTAGAAGGCGATGAAGGCGCCGATCAGGGTCACAACCAGCGGCGACCACTTCACCCAGGTTGGAACCTCGTGGCTGGCGTGCAGGACGTGGTTGTGCTCGCCGTTGAAGATGGCGCCGCGCCAGAACTCGGCCTCGTGGTGGCCGATGAAGTCGGGAGCGAAGACGAAGCCGGCCGCGATCGCGCCGATCGACAGCAGGATCAGCGGAACCAGCATGACCAGCGGGCTCTCGTGCGGATGCAGCGGGCCATGGTGGGCGTGGTCGTCATGCCCGTGCGCGCCGTGATCACCGTCCTCGATCGGCTCGGAATGGGTCTCGATCTGGGCGTGCGAGGCGTGATCGTCGGCATGGTCGTGCGCATGGGCAGCCATCGCCTCTTCCGTCCACTGCGGCTTGTTGTGGAAGGTCATGAAGATCAGACGCCAGGAATAGTAGCTGGTCAGACCGGCCGCGAATATGCCGACGACGAAGGCGAAATAGCCGGCCGGCGAATGGCCGGTGGTCGCCGCCGCGAAGGCGCTCTCGATGATCGAGTCCTTCGAGTAGAAGCCGGCGAAGCCGCCCAGCTCGGGAATGCCGAGGCCCGTGATCGCGATGGTGCCGATCATCATCACCGCATAGGTGACAGGCAGCAGTTTCCACAGACCGCCCATCTTCCGCATGTCCTGCTCGTGGTGCATGCCGTGGATCACGGAGCCCGCGCCGAGGAACAGCAGCGCCTTGAAGAAGGCGTGGGTGAAGAGGTGGAACATCGCGGATTCGTAAACGCCCACCCCCGCCGCGAAGAACATGTATCCCAGCTGCGAACAGGTCGAATAGGCGATGACCCGCTTGATGTCGTTCTGCATCAGACCGACCGTCGCCGCGAACAGGGCCGTGACCGCGCCGACAATGGCGATGATCAGCGACGCCGTCGGCGCGTATTCATAGATCGGGCTCAGCAGGCAGACCATGTAGACGCCGGCGGTGACCATGGTCGCCGCGTGGATCAGGGCCGAAACCGGCGTCGGGCCTTCCATGGCGTCGGGCAGCCAGGTGTGCAGGAAGAACTGGGCCGACTTGCCCATGGCGCCGACGAACAGCAGCGCGCCCGCCAGATCCAGCGCCGACCAGGTATGGCCCAGGAACTCCCAGCCCGTGCCGGCCTTGTCCGCGATCATCGGGAACAGCTCGGCGAACTGGATCGTGCCGAACATCCAGAAGACGGTGATGATGCCGAGCGCGAAACCGAAGTCGCCGACGCGGTTGACCACGAAGGCCTTGATGGCGGCGGCCGAGGCGGTCGATTTCTTGAACCAGAAGCCGATCAGCAGATAGGAGGCCAGACCCACGCCTTCCCAGCCGAAGAACAGCTGCATGAAGTCGGCGGCGGTGACCAGGGCCAGCATGGCGAAGGTGAACAGCGACAGGTACGCGAAGAAGCGCGGCTTGCTGTC
>CAMLNY010000195.1 GCA_946481405.1 uncultured Brevundimonas sp.
GCTTAGAAGAAATTGTGGATACCATCGGAATTGAAATGTCGATGATGAAGTTGAAGATGTTCAGGTCGTGCTGGAGGAAGACATTGTCCTCCAGCGACTTCAGCGTCAGGGGGCGCAGGGGGACGGTCTTGACCAGGGCCGGATCGACTCCGGCGTTGGCCTTGATGAAGGCGATCAACTCCGTCCCGATGTGGAAGTGACGCAGGATCAGGGCGTTGCACTCCGGCGACCCGAAGGTGCGCAGACCCCAGTGGATGGACTTGTGCAGCAGGCCGTTCAGGTTCGGATGGCGCGGCGAAATGGCCCGCAGCACCTTCACCACGCAGAAGAACAGGAAGACC
Organism: uncultured Brevundimonas sp.; assembly: GCA_946481405.1. The sequence continues at coordinate 342 of CAMLNY010000195.1, forward strand.
ACCGGCCGCGAAACCGGGAACAGCCACCGCCGCGACCACGACCGCGCGCCGAGCAACAGGGCCCGCTTGGCCTGCGGATCGATGGGCAGGGAGTGGTCGAGATACAGCGCCAGCCACGGATCGGGATCGGCCGGGTCGTAACGGTCCCCGTCGAACGGGTCCGCCTTCGCCGCCGTCGCGCCGTCCGAAAGGCTCAAGCCGCGATCTCCTCGATCTGCAGGGCATAGAGGCGGGCGGTCACCTTCGCCGTCATCACGATGCGCTCGGCCACGGCGGCGTCGGGCAGGACCATTCGCAGCATCTCCTCGAACTCCTGCATGTGCTCGGCGTCGTTCTCGCCGTGATAGAGCAGGAAGCGCACCGCCTCGTCGGGCAGGTTCAGCCGTTCCTTGACCAGCCGTCCCCAGAGCGCCGCCTTGATCGACCCCAGGCCCTCGATGATGAACATGGCGCCCAGCAGGCCGAACGGATCGGGCTTCGACGCCTCATGGAACATCCAGGCCGAGATGGCCTCGGAGCCGACGTTCTTGGGCGCGCTACGGATGATCTCGAGTTTGCCGCCCGACGCCACGAAATCGGCCTCCAGCAGGCGGAAGTCGCGGTGCTCGGTCACGGCGTGGCGCATCAGGGTCGAGCGGAGTTCGAGATGGGCCTCGCCGACATTCGACGCCGCGCGGCTCATCCACAGGGCGCCGTCCTTCACCTGCTGGCGCAGGTTGATGAGGAACGCGTGGTAATCGGCGATCTCGAAGCGGCCACGCGCAAGCTTGCGGATCAGGGGCGTCGCCTCCAGCCGCTGTTCGAAGTCGGCGAAGACGACCGCCAGCTTCCTCAGGGTGTCGGCGACCTGATCGTCCACGCGTGTTCCATCCGCCATCACACCACCTCGCACATCATGAAGCCGATCATGGCCCGTCCGCTCTCGGGCACGATCAGCAGGACCTTCTCGCCCTTCCTCGCCCGCCCCGACCGCATGAACTCATCCAGCATGACCCAGATCGAGGCCGCGCCGATGTTGCCCACGGTCGGCAGGTTGGAGAACCACTTTTCCTCGGGGATCATGGCGGCGGTGCTTTTCAGGATCGAGACGATTTCTTCCCGCAGCGACCGGGCCGAATAGTGACACAGCAGGTGGTCGACCTGATCCGGGACGATCCGCCCCTGATCCACCTTCTCCAGCCAGACCCCGATCCACGCCCGGATGACGATCTTCAGCAGCTCGAAATCCTGCACGAGTGCGACCGATCCAGAGGCATGGGCGGCGACCGGCCCGGCGTGGCTCCAGGCGCTCTTCATGTCCGCCCGGTCGGCGAAGGTGGAGCCGGCCCACATGCAGGGATCGAACCGGCCCGCGAGCGACGTCAGGTCGATCCACTCGACCTTCAGCGACAGGCCGTCCGGACGCGGTTTCGGCTCCATGACCACCGCGCCCGCCCCATCCGACAGGGTGAACCGGAGAAAGTCCGCCTCGACCCGCGCCCGGCCCCTGGCGTCAACCAGTGAGGAGCCTTCGTAGAATTCCGGCCGGAACCAGCGGGAGGAGAACTCGCCCGCCGCCGTGGCCGCGACCTCCGTCTCTCCGGCCCGGACCTGCAGCCAGGCGCCCTTGGCGGCCATCAGGGCGGAGGCGCAGACGGACTGGAAGCTGGCGATCTCGATCGGCGGGGCGCCGAGCTCGGGGTGCACCGCCGAAGCATGGCCGGGGACGATGTAGTCGCCCTGCGTAGTCGCCGTGCTGAGGAAGCCGAGGTCGCCCAGCGACAGGCCCGCCTCCTCCAGCGCCGCCTTCGCCGCCGCCGCCGTCATGGAGGCGTTGGAGTGGAGCGGCGTGCCCTCCGGCGTCAGCGCATAGTGCCGCGTCTCGACCCCGTTCCAGCGCAGGGCGCGGCGGCCCACGGCGGAGGACCGCCCGGCGATCCGGCCGATGAAATCCTCCATGGCGTCGGCGCCGACGGGCGGTCCGGGGAGGAAGCTCCCGGTTCCGGTGATGTAGACGTCGCGCAGCGCACTCGGGGACATGACGCTTCAATGCGCACGATTGCCCCCGGCGCCGCAAGCGGACGATCCCTGACGTCGGGGTCTGGAACGGGCCGCCGCGCCCGGACGCTTCCTCCGCGAAGACAGGAGACGACCATGCTGAAGGACAAGGATTCCGCCGCCATCGTCGCGGTGAAGGATCTGGCGCGAGCCAGGACCTTCTACGGCCAGACCCTCGGACTGGAAGAGGCGCCGGAGTCGGGTGATCAGGTCGCCATGTACAGGACCGGCAAGACGGTTCTTTGCGTCTATCCGTCGGAGTTCGCCGGGACCAATCAGGCCAACGCGGTCGTCTGGGGCGTGGGCGACGAGATCGAGGCCATCGTCGCCCATCTGGCCGGCAAGGGCGTGACCTTCGAGAAGTACGACATGGACGGCGTCACCTATGAGGACGGCATCCACCAGGCCGGCGATTTTCGCATGGTCTGGTTCAAGGATCCGGACGGCAACATCCTTCACCTCAACTCGGGCGATTGAACCTGTCTCCTCCCCGTCGCGCAACGATGGGGAGGAGACGTGCGCCGAACGATCAGCCCTCCAGCGACACCACCGCGCCCTGCTCGACCGGCCGACGGCGCGGCTTGCGGCCCTTCGCCAGCCGGCGCTTGATCCAGGTCTGCATCGGATCGTCGATCACCGTGTGGAAGGCGAAGGCGAAGCCGATCGCGGCCAGCACGCCCGCGCCCCAGATGGCCCACTGCACCAGGGCGTATTTGACGATCAGGACATTGGCGACGCCGAACCAGGCGATGCGCACCACCTCATTGGTGATGAACATCGAGAAGGAGACGACGCTGGCCCGCTCGATGAACTTCGACGGCTTCACTACGGGAATAGCTCCCGCCGCCAGAATGATCAGGCTGATGAAGGTCAGGGAGATCAAGGCGTTCTTGCCGTACCACTGGACCACGGCCAGACCGACGGCGGCCGAGACCCCCACGATCCGGGCCAGACGCGGGGCCACGAACACCTTCTCAGAAAGCACCGCCAGCCCCATGCCCAGCACGAACAGCGGCAGGGCCCGCAGGAAGCCGAACTTCATCGGCATCTGGTAGACGGGGTAGCCGAGGAAGGCGTGGCAGGCCTCGTTGGCCGCCAGATACAGCAGGATGACGCCCGCCATCACACCCCACGGCCCCATCGTCTTCAGTACGCGCAGAATGTAGGGGAAGAGGACGTAGCAGCCCAGCAGGGCCGAGACGGACCAGCTCGGGGCGTTCCAGCCCAGACCGCCGTGAATGCCGAAGGCCTGGGTCAGGGTCAGTTGCGCCGGCAGCTGGTCCCAGGCGAACCATTCGGGATTGCGGGGTGCGACTCCGAAGGCGGCGCTGAGCAGCACCAGGGCCACCAGCGCCAGCCCCATCATCAGGTGCGCCGGATAGACGCGCAGGAAGCGCTTGATGAAGAAGTCGCCGGGGGACATCGCCCCGCGTCCGACTGCCCCGCCGTAGACCCGCATCAGCACATAGCCTGAGTCGATCAGGAAGAAGTTGGTCAGCAGGAAGCCGCCGCGCTCGAACACCGGGTGCAGGCTCTCGGCCAGCGGCACGGGACCCGCCGCCTGGAAATGGTGAAGGATGATCATCGTGGCCACAATGAAACGGAGCGCGTCGAGCCAGCCGCCTCGTGCAATCGGCGGTGTTTCGTTTCGGGTCGAAATTGCGGTCCAGGCCATCGGAAATCGTCCTTCTGACTCTCCCGTCGCAAGAGGCGGGCCGCTTTGCCGTCCAGCGAACAACGGTCTAGTCTGACGGCTTCAGGGGGCTGGATGACCGACGAAGATCCGCGAGAGGGCCGCATCCGGCTGGGCCGGCGTCGCGACAGGGCGACCGAAAGCCTCGACGCCATCGAGATGGCCGAGAACGCCATGGAGGCGGCCGAGGAGACGATGGGCCCGCCCGACCCGGCCGTCCTGCTGGTCGAGGAACAGCGCCGCCTGATCAAGGCCCAGGTCTCGAACGAGCGGATG
>CAMLNY010000196.1 GCA_946481405.1 uncultured Brevundimonas sp.
TTCGTGTTGCGCAACGGCGGGTTCGAGCTGACCGTCGACGCCTATCGCATCGATATCGAGGACCGGATCATCTACTCCGAGACCCTGGGCCTGGCGCGTCCGAGCCAGTCGGCGGCGACCACCAATGCGACCCTCGCCATCCTGGCGCCGTTCGGCGTGACCGGGGCCCGCTTCTTCCTGAACGGCGTGGACACCACCACGACCGGCACGGACGTCGTGGCCCGCTATCGCACGGACCAGGACTTCGGCCAGTTCACCTTCACCCTGGCCGGAAACTTCAACAAGACCGAGATCACCGCCCTGCCGGAAATCCCGGCCACCGTCGCGGTCCCGACCTCGCCGGGCTATCTGTTCGACCGGGCCAACCAGCTGTCGTTCACGGACGGCACGCCCAAGCAGAAGTTCGTCGGCAGCATCGACTGGAGCCTGGGCGACTTCTCGGCCACGGCGCGGGCGAGCTACTACGATAGCGTGCTGATCGCCAACAACACTTCGACGCTGGACTATGAAAGCGGCGAAGCGACCCTGATCGATCTGGAGGCCCGCTACGCCTTCTCGATCGGCGTCACGGCCGCGGTCGGTGTGAACAATCTGACGGACGAGTATCCGAACTTCACCCCCTCCACCATCAACGGCGGCACGGGTTCGGTGGGCTTCCCCAGCTTCTCCCCGTTCGGCTTCAACGGCCGCTTCCTGTTCGGCCGTCTGAGCTACAACTTCTAAAGACCTTCGGGTCTGGCCGACGGCGCGGCGCGGGGAGCGATCCCCGCGCCGCTTCCGTTTCAAGGCCATCGTTCCGCCACGAGCGAAGGTTGAAGCTTGGCCATCAACCGGAGGGGTACGCTTTTGAAATCCGTCGCCATCGCCTTGCTCTGCGCCGTCGCCTGCGCCTCGCCCGCCCTCGCCCAGGCGAACATGACGCTCGACACGTTCGTCACCCAGGCGAACCGCATTCCGCTGAACCCCCTGTCGGCCGTCCGGCCCGACGCGCGGCGGATCGTGGGGATCACCAACCGCGCGTTCGAGACCGTCGCCGCCGAGAATCGTGCGGCGCGGGCCGCGGGACGCCGGCCCAATGCCTGTCCGCCTGAGCGGATCCAGCTCAATCCCCGCCAGCTGCTGGCCTTTCTGAACGCCATTCCACAGTCGCGGCGAACCCGAATGACGCCGACGGACGGCATTCGCGAATGGATGGCCGACCGCTATCCCTGCCCCGCATCCTGACGCCTGAACTGATCCGTCTAGGGATTTTCCAGCGGTCCACAGACGGCCGAATTCGATCCCCGAAAACGGGTGCGTCCGAACATGCCGCAGGGGCGTCATACGGGTAAGCGTTAACCCGATGAACGCTTTCGCCCCCTTCTCCGCCGACGCCGTCGCCATCCCGTCCCTGCCCCACAACCTCGAGGCGGAGCAGGCGCTGCTGGGCGCCCTGATGTTCGACAACGCCATCTTCGAGCGGCTGAGCGATCGTTTGCGCGGCAGCCACTTCTACGAGCCCTTCCACCAGCGGCTCTATGACGCCATCGAGGACCACATCCGTCAGGGCCTGCTGGCCGAGCCGACCATCCTGATGGAGCGGTTCAAGCAGGACCCGGCTTTCGCCGAGTTCGGCGGCCTGCGCTATCTGGCCGACCTGATGGACCGCGCCCCTCCAGGGGCCAATGCGCCGGACTATGCGCGCGTGGTCTATGACCTGGCGCTGCGTCGCGACCTGATCCGCATCGGCGGCGACATCATCAAGGAGGCCCCGGATCCCGAGCGCGCGGCGCTGGAGCAGATCGAGCAGGCCGAACTGACCCTGTATTCGCTGGCCGAGACCGGCGCGCCGTCGTCCGGCTTCGTCAGCTTCTCGACCGCACTCGCCGGCGCCGTGCAGATGGCGGGCGAGGCCTATCAGCGCGAAGGCAAGCTGGCGGGTCTGGCGACCCATCTGGACGATCTGGATTCCAAGCTGGGCGGCATGCACCCGTCCGACCTTCTGATCCTCGCGGGCCGTCCGTCGATGGGCAAGACGGCGCTGGCGACCAACATCGCGTTCAACGTGGCCCGCAACTATCGCTGGGAGCCGACGCCGGACGGGCGCAAGACCGTCTCGGGCGGGGTGGTCGCCTTCTACTCGCTGGAAATGAGCGCCGAACAACTGGCCATGCGTATTCTGGCCGATGCGTCGGCTGCGCAAGGGCGAGATCGACGCCTCCGATTTCGGCAAGATCCGCGACGCGGCCGTCGAGATCGGCGAGAGCCCGCTCTATATCGACGCTACCGGCGGCATCTCCATCTCCAAGCTGGCCGCCCGCGCGCGCCGGCTGAAGCGGATGGAACAGGGTCTCGACCTGATTATCGTGGACTACCTCCAGCTGATCACGGTCGGCGAAGGCGGCGGCCAGAAGAACCGGGTGCAGGAGGTGTCGGAGATCACCGGCGGCCTGAAGGCCCTGGCCAAGGAGCTGAACGTCCCGATCATCGCCCTGTCGCAGCTGTCGCGTCAGGTCGAGAACCGCGAGGACAAGCGGCCCCAGCTTTCGGACCTGCGGGAGTCGGGCTCAATCGAGCAGGACGCCGACTGCGTCATGTTCGTGTACCGGGAAAGCTACTACCTGGGCCGCGCCGAGCCGCGCGAAGGCACCGAGGAGCACCTGAAGTGGCAGGAGGACATGGACATCCTCCAGCACCAGGCCGAGGTCGTCATCGGCAAGCAGCGCCACGGCCCGATCGGCATCGTCAAACTGGCGTTCGACGCCGACACGACACGCTTCGGCAACCTGGCGCAGGGATCGAAGTACGGGAACTTCCGGGATATTCCGGAGTAGGTCTGCCATTGTCTCCTCCCCGCCGGCGGCTCTGGGGAGGAGACGCTGACCTCAGTCGTCCCGATGCACGCGTTCGCGACGTTCGTGGCGTTCCTGGGCCTCGACCGACAGGGTCGCGGTCGGACGGGCTTCGAGACGCCCAAGGCCGATGGGTTCGCCGGTATCTTCGCAATAGCCGTAGGAGCCGTCCTCGATCCGGCGCAGGGCGTCCTCGATCTTGGAGATCAGCTTGCGCTGACGGTCGCGGGTCCGGAGCTCCAGCGCACGATCCGATTCCGACGATGCCCGGTCGACCAGATCCGGATGGTTCTCCGTCTCGGCCTTCAGGTTGACGACGGTGCCCTTGGATTCGCGAAGGATCTCGTCCTTCCACGCCATCAGCTTGTGTTTGAAATAGGCCAATTGCCGTTCATTCATGAACGGCTCGTCGTCGGAAGGTCGGTAAGCGACCGGTTCGTCAGACACGATCGAGGCCAATGCGGTCATCGCACTCACACTCTAGAACAACGCCCCCCTTGGCGTAGGACGGCGTATAGGCAGGACAGAGAGTCGCGGCAACACGCATCGCGCGTCCGTGATCGCGGTTAAGCTCGCTTGCCGCCGACACCGTGACATTTCGCCCTCACCTCGTTCCCCGAACGGGGAAAAAGCCCGGGTTTCCGGGGATTTATGCTGCAGTGCGGCGAACTTCGGCCTTGGCCAGCTCGACGGCGGCGCGCAGGTCGATCTGCTTGAGCAGGCCGGTCAGGTTGGCGTCGGCGTCCTCAGGGCGTTCCTCGCGCAGGGTGCGGCCGAGCCGTTCCAGCGCGACCTCCCCCGCTTCGCCCGACAGCATGGCGATCTTCAGCTCGTCCAAACGGTCGAGAAGGCTGCCGCCACGCCGGATGGCGCGACGCCGGCGTTCGGTCGCCGTCTCCACCCCCTGCAGGGCCATCAGGGCCGAGACGTCCGCGACAGACGAGGTGGCAGCGGTCGGCTGGCTGGCTGCGGCCGGAGCGGCGCCGGAGGTCTGGGGCATGGCGAAGCCGCTGGCCGAACGCACGGGGCGCTGGCTGCCTGCTGACGTCGTCCCGGACGGGCCGTTGACCTTCATGGATTCAGACTCCGGACCATGACCCACCTTTCGGCGGCGACCGTCACTGTTTGGTTAACGGCGAGGCAGGATTTGCCGGGCGGCGCGAGAGGTTTCGCGCCTCGCTCTCTGAATTTGCTGGCAATTCCGTCCGGCATGATCCTCGCAACGCGTGCGGTCGACCCTTCGCGGAAAGACGGCCCAGTGCAAAAGTTTCTCACCGCCCTTCTCGTTCCCTTCGCTGTCGGCGCCCTGTTCGCCGGTTCGGCCAGCGCCCAGTCGCGCATCAAGGACATCGCCTCGATCGAGGGCGTGCGGACCAACCAGCTGGTGGGCTATGGCCTTGTCGTCGGTCTGAACGGCACGGGCGACAGCCTGCGCAACTGCCCCTTCACCCGCCAGTCGCTGGAGGGAATGACCGAGCGGCTGGGCGTCAACATCC
>CAMLNY010000197.1 GCA_946481405.1 uncultured Brevundimonas sp.
ATGGTCCGGATTCAGGTCGATCTCGGCGAGTTGGAACTGTGGCCCACCGATCGTTTGCCGGGTTTCAATACCGCCCTGCTGGGTCTCATACCCACCTTGGCTCGCCACGGCTGTTCCTATGGCGAACCGGGCGGACTGGTTCGCCGCATGGAAGCCGGCACCTGGCTGGGGCACATGGTCGAACACGTCGCTCTGGAGCTGCAAACGCTCGCCGGACTGCGAGCGACCCGCGGCAAGACCCGTTCCGTAAAGGGCAAGACCGGCGTCTATGATGTGATGTTCGCCTACGAGGACGAGGCGACGGCGCTCGCCGCAGGTCGCCTCGCCTTCCAGATCTGCCGATCTCTGCTGCCCGCCGGGTTCAGGTCCATGGAGGGGCTGGACCTCATCACGGCCGGCTCCAATCCCTTCGCCGGCGCGGGGATTTCGACTGCGGATGAAGCCGTCGCCCTGCTCAGCCAGATCGCCCGCCGATCAGCGTTCGGGCCCACGACAAAGGCGCTGGTCGACGAAGCCCGGCGTCGGCGCATCCCGGTCATCCGCCTGAACGATCAGAGTCTGGTGCAACTCGGATGGGGATCGCGCCAACGTCGCCTGCGGGCGAGCGTGACCGACCGCACAGGGCTGGTCGCCTCCGAACTCGCCGGAGACAAGGCGCAGGCGAAAGCGTTGCTCCAGGAAGTCGGCTGTCCCGTTGCTCGGGGTGTGGTTGTGACAGGCCCCGAAGAGGCCGTAGCCGCGTCCGCCGGCCTCAACCGACCCCTGGTGATCAAGCCGCTCGACGGCAACCATGGCCGGGGCGTGACCACGGGTCTGACGACCGACGACGACCTTAGAGCCGCTTTCGCCCTAGCTGCGGTTCATAGCCGGCGCGTGATCGTGGAGGAACAACTTCCGGGCCGGGACCATCGCATCCTCGTCGTCGACGGCCGCGTCGTGGCGGTCGCCGAGCGCATTCCGGCGCAGGTCGTGGGGGACGGCCACAAGACGGTTGCTGAACTGGTCGAGACGGTGAACCTCGATCCGCGCCGGGGCCGGGGGCATGAAAGCGTCCTGACGCGGATCCGGATCGACGATCAGGCGGCCCGGGATCTTCTGGAGCGCCAGGGCCTGAGTGCATCCAGCGTCCCGGATCGGGGACAATCGGTCCTGCTGCGTACGACCGCCAACCTCTCGGCGGGCGGCACGGCCATAGACCGGACGGACGAGATTCATCCGGACAACGCAGCCATCGCCCGACGCGCCGCGCTTACGATCGGCCTCGACATCGCCGGCATCGATCTCTTGGCCCCCGACATTACGAGGTCCATCCGCGAGACGGGCGGCGGCATCGTCGAGGTCAACGCCGCGCCAGGACTGCGCATGCATATGGCTCCCTCCGCAGGGCAGCCTCGCGATGTGGCGGAGCCGATACTGCGCATGATGTTCCCGCGAGGCTCGCGCGCCCGCATTCCGATTCTCGCCGTCACCGGCACCAACGGCAAGTCGACGGTCGGTCGGATGCTGGCAACGATATTCTCCCATCAGGGAAAGACGGTGGGTCTGACGAATACGAGCGGTGTCTATGTCGGCGCCGAACAGGTCGCCGAGGGTGACGCGAGCGGTCCCAAAAGCGCACGACGCGTTCTGCGGGATCCAACGGTTGACGTCGCGGTCCTCGAGTGCGCGCGAGGCGGGATCCTGCGCGAGGGTCTCGCCTTCGATCGTTGCGACGTGGGCGCGGTCCTCAATGTTCAGCCGGACCACCTCGGCCTGAAGGGGATCGATACGCTCGAGGATCTCGCCGATGTGAAATCGGTCGTGGTCGAGGCGGTGAGCCGCCGGGGCGTCAGCGTCCTCAATGCCGACGATCCCCTGACCATTCGCATGGCCCGCCACGCAGGCGGTCGGGTGGGCTGGTTTTCCATGGGCGGAGGGCCCGACTGTCCGGGCTTCATCCTCAAGCACGTCGCCGAAGGCGGCCTGGCCTGCCTTTATGACGCCGACAGCGGCGAGATCGTCATCCACGACCGGTTGCGGCGGCAGGTCGTTTGCCGAGCGGCCGACATTCCCGCCGCCATGGGCGGCCACGCCGCCTTCAATGTGGCCAACGCCCTTGCCGCTTCGGCCATGGCGTTCGCCGCCGGGGCGAATACGGCCGCGATCGGCGCAGCCCTGTCCACCTTCGCCTCGACCTACGAACAAAATCCCGGGCGTCTCAATGTGCATGAGATCGGCGGCGTGCGGGTGGTGATGGACTACGCCCATAATCCGGAGGGCCTTCGGGCGCTCGGACGCCTGACACAGGCCATTCGTTCGCCGGGCGGACGCACCATCGCGATGCTCAGCGTGCCTGGCGATCGCCGGAACGAGGAAATCCTCGCCATGGGCGAGGTCGGCGCCGAGTTCTTCGACACGCTCGTGTTTCGTGAGACGCCGGACAATCGGGGTCGTCCGGGGGGCGAAGTCATCCGATTGATGACCGAGGGTGCGGTTCAGGCCGGCTGCACGCCCGACCGGATCCATGGCATCCGCCGCGAAGAGGCGGCGGTGGCCGCCTGCCTCGATATGGCGCGGCCCGGCGACATGGTCATCCTGACCCCGACGCGCGTCGCCGAAGTCTGGGCCCAGATCCTGGCGTTCAGGCCGAGACCCGAGGGCGCACCCGACCTCTCCCCTTCCCTCATCCTGGAGCCGCCTCATGGCTGACGCCGCCGGTCCTCTCATCATCATCGGCGGCCACGAGGACAAGGAAGGCGACCGGGTGATCCTGAAGGAGGTCGCCCGCCGGCTGAAGGGAGACCGTCTGGTCATCGCCACCGTCGCCTCGCACGAGCCTGATGGCTATTTCGACAGCTACAGGAAGGCTTTCAGGGACCTGGGCGTCGATGACCTGGTCGAGCTCTATGTGCATGAGCGAGCCGAGAGCCAATCGGAAGAAGCTCTCGCCGTGCTCGATGGCGCGGGCGGCGTCTTCTTCAGCGGCGGCGACCAGCTCCGGATCTCCAGCCAGATCGGCGACACCCCGATCGAACGCCGCGTCCGGCAGCTTCACGCCTCCGGCGCGGTCATCGCCGGCACCTCGGCCGGAGCGTCGGTCATGAGCGAGACCATGCTGGTGAAGGGACCGAGCGCGGAATCCTACCGCATCGGCGAACTCCACATGGCGCCAGGGCTCGGTCTGATCCGCGACGTCATCATTGACCAGCATTTCGCCGAGCGGGGACGCTACGGCCGACTCCTGGGCGCGGTCGCACACAACCCGCGTCTGCTCGGCATCGGCATCGACGAGGATACCGCCATCATCGCCGAGGGCGACGGTTTCCGCGTGATCGGAGCCGGCGCGGCCTATGTGGTGGACGGCGAGGAATCGACGCACTCCAACATCGCCGAAGCCCGCGCCGAACGGGCCCTGTCGATGTTCAACATCCGGATGCATGTATTGTCCGATGGCGACAGCTTCGACCTCAAGGCGCGTTCCCCGGCCTGTGGAAGCGACCGCGGCGTCGATACCGACTAAAGCGAGCGCAGGGCGTCGCCGACCGATCCCGCTCGCGGCGCCTGTGTCGAGGAGGCGCAGGCTCGCTTCATGCCGTCCGTGTTGAAGCGCATCACGATCTCACCCGCCGCGTTTATGGCGATCAGCCCGCCATCGCCTCCGTTGCACCGGACCGCTTCAAGCACCGCGTCCGCGGCCTGGTCCAGACGGACGCCGCCATACCTCAGCCGCGCGGAGACGTCGTAGGCGGCCACGGATCGGATGAAGGCCTCGCCCTCGCCGGTGCACGATACAGCGACCTCGCGATCGGCCCAGGTTCCTGCTCCGACGACTGCAGTGTCGCCGACACGCCCCGGTGATGCGCCATAGATTCCGCCGGTCGATGTTGCCGCCGCCAGACGTCCGTCTTCATCCAGGACCACGGCGCCCACCGTACCGTGCCCGGCATCGAGATCCTCTATCTCGAAACCGTCGGGCGTAGTCAGCCAAAGGGCGGGGTCGCCGATTCCCGCCAGGCCGGCTTGGTGCGCGAAGGTCGTCGCACCTTCACCGGCAAGCAGGACATGGCCCGTGGCGTCCATCACCCGGCGGGCCGCGCGGACCGGCTCCGCGATGCCCTGCATCGCCGCAACCGCCCCGGCCCGGCCCGTGTGCCCATCCATGATCGAGGCGTCGAGTTCGACCTGTCCGAGGCCATTCGGCGCAGAACCGCGGCCCGCCACGAACAAGCCGGATCCCTCCATTGCCGCGACAGCCTCCTCGACGATATCCACCGCCGAAGCGCCACGAGCCAGCCTCCCGGCGGACGCGACGACTGTCTTGAACAGGAAGGTTTCGGCC
>CAMLNY010000198.1 GCA_946481405.1 uncultured Brevundimonas sp.
ATGGAACCGAATGCGAAACCAGTAAGCGTCAGTATCGCCCCTGTCGCCGCTGTCCCGGCGGTCGTGGAACCCGCCATCGCCGTCCCGCCCGTTGCGGTCTCGGTTGATGCGGGCAAGACGTCCGACAGGAACCGCGCCCAGCAACAGGCTGAAGAGGCCGCCCGTTACCGTCTGATCATCGAGGAAGGTCCGACCACCGGGACCTTTGTCTACAAGACCCTCGACAGCGTGACCGGCGAAGTCGTCCGCCAGTTTCCCCGGGAGCAGGTCCTGAAGATGGCCGAGAGCGGCGGGTACGCCGCCGGCGGACTGATCGACACCAGCGCCTGATCTTTTCAGGTCCTGACCAGCTACCGTGAACCGCTCGGGCCGCCCGAAGCGGTTAAAAGTCGTGGTTTACCGCCGTTAACCATACGGGAACTGTTGCAGTCCTAGCCTGCCGGCGAACATCCCGGGGCTAGAAGACCTATGTCGACGAACAGCGTTCACACCAATGCCGCGGCGGCCGTCGCGCTGCAGAACCTGTCTCGAACCAACGAGAACCTGACCGGCGTCCAGAACCGGGTCTCCACAGGACTGAAGGTCCAGGGAGCCAAGGACAACGCCGCCATCTGGGCGATCGCCCAGGGCCAGCGCGCCGACCTCGGGGCCCTTTCGGCGGTCAAGCAGAGTCTCGACCGCGCCACCTCCATCGCCGACGTCGCCCTGTCGGCGGGCGAATCGATCTCCGACCTCCTGAACCAGCTCAAGGAGAAGGTGGTCGCCGCCAAGGACATCTCGCTGAAGACCCAGTCGCGCCAGCTTCTGGACGCCGACTTCAAGGCCCTGCTGCGCGCCATCAAGTCGGCGGTTGAGAACGCCTCCTTCGACGGCGGCAACATCCTGAACGGCTCGCTGACCAACGGCCTGAAGTTCCTTGCCAACGCCGACGCCACCTCCTTCGTGACGCTGTCGGGCAAGAACCTGACCCTGTCGGGATCGATCCTGTCGCTGGGCCTGAACGACAGCCTGCTGACGCTGACGGGCGCGACCACGGCGTTGAACAAGCTCGACGCCTCGATCACCAACCTGAACAAGGCGCTGGGCGACATCGGCGCCCAGGCCAAGCAGATCTCGGCCCACAACACGTTCGTCTCCAAGCTGACGGATACGATCGAATCGGGGATCGGCAACCTGGTCGACGCCGACCTGGCCAAGGAAAGCGCGCGGCTGCAGGCCTTGCAGGTGCAGCAGCAGCTCGGGGCTCAGGCGCTATCGATCGCCAACCAGGCGCCGCAGATCATCCTGAGCCTGTTCCAGGGTTAGTAGCGACCGACGCTCGGGTGGTGGCCGATCACCACCGGGGCCGGGCGGCGGCGGGTCGCTTGCGGCCGGGAGCCGAAGCCGTACAGAGCCAGAAAGGATTGGATAAGCGACTTCGGGAAGATCATGGCCTCGCTCCTGTCTGGACAAGACCACAACACGATTCGCATTCCATCGTTCCCTGCCCGGACGTTAATCTCGCATTGAGCCCGTGCGCCTAGGCTGGCGCGCGGAGATTTAATGGCGATCGACACCAGCTATCTGCTCGGACTGTACGGGGGTTCCTACGACCCCTCGACGTCGGCCGCCCTCACCGCACTGACGACCAAGAAGGCTCAGCCGACCGCGCCATGGAGCACGTCGGCCCAGGCGACGGCGCCCAAGCCCGACGCCCTGGTTCGAGCCGCCCTCGGCGGCCGCGCCTTCGTCAACGAGGACGCCGCCCAGCTGGACGTCCCGGGCGCCTCTGGCGACTACAGGAAACTGTTCGCCATGTATCAGGGGCTGGAGACACTGACAGCCCTCGCAAACCGCGCCTCGACCAAGGGCCTGACTTCCACCGACCTCGCCCTGACCCAGAAGCGGTTCGCCTCGGGTCTGGCCGAGATCAGCGCCTATCTGGGCAAGGCGGACTTCGACGCGCTGCGGATGGTGCAGGGCACCTCGGCCTCGACCTCCAAGACCACGGCCGCCGTGCCGCGCGACAGCTCGAACTCGATCACTGGCCCGGTTCACGAGGGCTCGCTGGATACGCCCGTCGCCGCCTTCCAGGGCGATACGAAGTTCAACATCACCATCAAGGTGCCGGTGGGCGTCAGCGGATCCCAGACCACGGCGGTCCCCATCGACCTGTCCGAGATGGGCGCGACCCCCAGGACGATGGACAACGTTTTGGGCTACATCAACGGCAAGCTGGAGGCCGCTGGCTTCCAGACCCGCATCGGTCGCGACCAGATCAAGTCCGAGCCCCAGACGGTCCAGGTCAACGGCAAGGCCGTGACCCTGCCGGCCGGCCCCGACAGATGGGCCCTCGCCATCCGCGGGACCTCGACCGAAACCGTCGGCTTCACCGTCTCGGAGAAGTCGGACGCCGTCTATGTGGTCCAGTCGGCGGGCGCGCCCGCCACGACGACCAGTACCACCGTCAATGGCGTGATCACCACCAAGACGACGGCGCCCTCGACCCTCACCAACCAGATCCTCAAGTTCCAGAGCGACGGCGGCACGGCCGCGGCGCCCACCGGCGGCAACATCGGCGAGACCCAGTGGGTCGACGGTCGCCTCTCGCAGGAGAAGCTGCCCGAAGGCGTCTCCACTGTCCGCGCCAGCGCGGTCGGGCCGGACGGCTCGCTATGGATCGTCGGCGACGTAACCACCGGCGGCTCGAACCAGCCGATCAAGGGCGTCCAGGACGTCGCGCTGATGAAGTACGACTCGGCCGGACGGCTGGTCGCGACCCGCACCCTGGGCGCCTCCTCGACGGCCAGCGGCTACGCCATCGCCGTCGACGATAACGGCGACGTAGCCGTGGCGGGCTCGGTCACCGGAGCGCTCGGCACTTCGACCACCGACGCTGGCAAGACGGGGGAGGTGGCCACCGTCGCCGACAGCTTCGTGACCGTCTTCAACTCCGACGGCATGGAGCAGTGGACCCAGCGTCGCGGCGCCCGCGCGGCGGACGAGGCGACCAGCGTCGCCTTCGGCGAGGATGGTCTGGTCTACGTCGGCGGCCGGTCGAAGTCGGCCATCACCGGCACGGCCTCGGTCGGCGGCTGGGACGGCTACGTCCAGGCCTTCAAGGCGGGCGAGCCCTATCCGACGGCGGGCATCGTCTCCAAGGCCATTGCCCAGACCCAGTTCGGCACCGGCGGCGACGATACCGTCGACGCCGTCACCATCGACGGCTCCAATCTCTATACGGCGGGGGTCGAGGACGGCCGCGCCGTGGTGCGTCGCTTCACCCTCGACGCGGCGGGCGTCCCGACGCTCGCCTCCACCCGCGACCTCGGCGCCATCTCGGGCGAGATCGCCGGCATTTCGGTTTCGGGCGGCAAGGTCATCCTGACCGGGACCAGCCGCGACAGCGGTCTGGCCGCCGGAACGACCACCACGGCTCACTCGGGCGGTAAGGATGTCTTCGTCGCAGCCCTGTCCACCGACCTGATGGCCGCCCCGACGGACCGTCTCAACTGGTACGGCGACGCGGGCGACGACACGGCCGCCGATGTGAAGGTCCACGACGGCAAGGTCTGGATCACCGGCATCGCCAACCGCCCGGCCGATGCCAAGGACACCGACCCGACACAGGCCTATCTGACCCGCCTCGATCCCCTGACCGGCGCGGTTGAATACACGAAGACCTGGTCCGGCGACGGCAATCAGGCCAAGCCGATGACGCTCGCCGTCGCCTCGGGCGGCGCCAGCGTTCTGGACCGGCTCGGTCTACCCCAGGGCGAAATCGACCAGTCGGATTCCAAGCGCCTGATCGATGCCACCTCGCTGCGGGTCGGCGACCGATTCTACGTCTCCCCGGCCAACGGCGGCCGCGCGACGGCGGTCACCATTGAGGCCAAGGACACCTTGGCGACCCTGGCCCGCAAGATCAGCGTCGCCTCGGGCGGCAAGCTGAAGGTCACCGTCGCCTCCGAGGGCGGGGCCGTGACCGGCAAGGACGGCGAGACCACCACCACGACCGGCGGCGTCCAGCGGCTGTCGATCATGGCCAAGGACGGCAAGACCGGCGCCATCATCACCTCCGGCGAGACGGGCCGGGACGCGCTTCCCGGTCTGGGCCTGTCGGCGGGCTATGTCGGTCTGGCCGCGGCGGACACGACGGTGAAGACCTTCGGCCTGGGCCTGCCCGGCAACCTCACGCTCAACAGCGACGCCGCCATCAAGGAGGCGGGCGAGAAGCTGCAGGGCGCCCTGAAGGCGATCCGCGACGCCTATCGCGGCCTGGCCCAGCGCTCGCCCCTGCTCGCGCTCGCCATGCT
>CAMLNY010000199.1 GCA_946481405.1 uncultured Brevundimonas sp.
GGCGCCGACGACGATCTGCAGGCCCCCGAAGGCCGCGATCCCGCCGAACAGGATGTAGAGCTCCTTCTCCAGCCCGGTGGCGGCGACGCCGGCGAACCCGGCCGCGCCGATCAGGGCCCAGATCAGGCCGCCGAGAATGTAGGCTTTCGATGACCGGGCCGGAGCCTGTTCGCCGTCGGTCGGCTGGCCGGGCAGAGGGCGGGCCGCATCGAAGGCGGCGACTTGGTCGGGGCCGTATTCCTTGGTCGAGATCACGGTCCAGAGGACGGCGGTGAACAGGCAGGCCGCGCCGATGTAGAAGGCCCAGCGGACGCTGTCGGGGGTGACGCCCTCGGGTGCGGTCGAGGCGACGCCGAGGCTGGACAGGATCCACGGCAGGCACGACGCGAACACCGCCCCCGTGCCGATGAAGAAGCTCTGCATCGCATAGCCGGCGGTGCGTTGCTCATCGGGCAAGAGGTCGCCGACGAAGGCGCGGAACGGCTCCATGGTGATGTTGATCGAGGCGTCCATGATCCACAGCATGGCGGCCGCGAACCACAGGGTCGGGCTGTTCGGCATGGCGATCAGGGCGAGCGACGTCAGCACGGCGCCGGCCAGGAAGTACGGGCGGCGTCGGCCCAGCGGCGTCCAGGTCCGGTCGCTGAAATGGCCGATGATGGGCTGGACCAGCAGGCCTGTCAGCGGCGCGGCGATCCAGAGGATGGCAAGGCTGTCGACCTCGGCGCCCAGGGTCTGGAAGATCCGGCTGGTGTTGGCGTTCTGCAGGCCGAAGCCGATCTGTATGCCGAAGAAGCCGACGCACATGTTCATGATCGCCAGCGGGTTCAGCCGCGGGCGGATCGTGAGGAAGCCGGACGAGGCGTTCATCGACGCGCTCTCCCCAGCGGGACGAAGCGGATGGCCTGACCACCGCCGGGCGCCAGTTGCAGGGTCAGGGTCTCGGCCGAGGTGACCTCGCGCTGCTCGATGACGATGTCGGTGCGGCTGCGGCCGTCGCGGTCCTGATAGTCGGCGTTCGGGCCGTCGCGATAGATCTCCGCGCGATAGCGGACGCCGGGTTCCAGGAAGCTCAGCGAGGCCTCAAGCACGCGCGGGTGCTCGTCGGTGATGGAGCCCAGGAACCATTCGCGGGTCCCGCGTTCCTTCCGCACGATGGTGACGAAGTCGCCGACCTCGCCGTTCAGGACGCGGGTGTCGTCCCAGTCGACGGCGACGTCCTTGATGAACTGGAACGGGCCGGGATTGGCCTCGTAGTTTTCCAAGAGGTCGGCCGCCATCTGGATGGGGCTGTAGATGGTCACATACAGCGCCAGCTGCTTGGCCCAGGTCGTGGCGACGCCGGTGGGCGAGCGCGTGTTCATGCCGAAGATGCCCGGCGTGAAGTCCATCGGCCCGGCCAGCAGGCGGGTGAAGACCAGGTTGACCTCATGCTCGGGCGGATTGCCCGGCTGGCCCCAGGCGTTGAACTCCATGCCGCGCGCGCCCTCGCGAGAGATCATGTTGGGCCAGGTGCGGCGAAGGCCCGTGTCCTTGAATGGCTCGTGGGCGTTGATGGCGACCTGATGCCGGGCGGCGGCCTGAACGACCGCCAGATGATGGCGGCTCATGGCCTGGCTTTCGTGCCAGGCGAAGGTCGGTTGGCCATCCGGTCCCGCGACCTGCGCGCCGCCCGCGTCGGCCACATAGCCGGTCTGGTGGCCGATCAGCTGGACGCCGCGCTCCCGGCCGTAGGCGGTGACCGCCTCGATGTCGAAATCGGGATAGGCCTGGGTGAAGGAGAAGTCGGAGCCGTTGCCGAACCACTGGCCGTCCCAGCCGACGTTCCAGCCCTCGATCAGCACCCCTCCGAAGCCGTTCTCGGCGGCGAAATCCATGAACCGTTCGGCGTATTCGGTGGTCGCGCCGTGCTTTGGACCGGAGTTCCAGCTGCGCGTCTCCAGGTGCATGTCCCACCAGATCCCGATGTATTTCATCGGCTTGAACCAGCTCACGTCGCCGAGGACGTTCGGCTCGTTGAGGTTCAGGATCAGGGCGGACTCGACCAGGCCGCCGGCCGTGTCGGTGATCTGCAGCGTGCGCCACGGGGTGTTGAACGGACCCTCGCGCTCGACGGCGGCGGCGCTCTGGCCCGGCGTCAGGTCGGCGACGAAGCGACGTCCCTCGGCGCGCCGTAGGTTCATGCCGGCATAGTCGATCAGGGCCGCCTCGTGGATCGAGACGTGCAGGCCCGAGTTCAGCCGCATCGTCATCGGCGTCTGGGTGTTGGACGTCTCCTCGATCGCGGTGCGGTGATAGAGGTATTCCTCGCGGTTCCACTCGTGCGAGGGAATCCACCACGCCTCGCCGTCCTCGGCGATGTTGAACTCGGTCAGCTCCGAGCCGATGCGGACGGTCTGGAGCGCCGCCTGCTCGGGGAACTCGTAGCGGAAGCCCAGACCGTCGTCATAGACGCGGAAGACCACGTCGAAGACCCGCGCCAAGGCCGTGGTCTCGCGCAGGTGAACCCGCAGTTCGCTGTAGTGGTTGCGGACGAAGCGACGCTCGCCCCAAGGCTGCTCCCAGGTGTCGTCGTGGTCGGTCGGCGCCTCCGCCGTGACCGCCAGGCCGCGTTCGAGCTTGGGCGCGTCGGTCAGGATGAAGCCCAGTCGCGACGGGGCGATCACCGGGCGGCCCAGACGGCTCACCGCATAGCTGGGGCGGCCGTCTCCGTCGGTGGTGACGCTGACGGTGAGGGCGCCGTCGGGCGACGAGACGCTGACGACAGGGCGCGACGGGGCCTGCGCCAGGGCGGGCGAGCACAGGGCGGCGAAGGCCAGGACCAGCAACGGAATACGCATACGCTTCACTCCCTGTCGGCTTCTAAAGCGAAGCTCTTGCCAAGCGTCCCGCAACGGATGCAGATGACGCGATGACGTGGTTTGCAGCAAAATTTGCAGTGTCGAGGTGAGCAAGCGCTCGACACGACTTGAGGACATCGCGGCCCTGGCCGGGGTGTCCATCTCGACCGCATCGCGCGCGCTGAACGACAGCCCGGCGGTCAACGCCCGAACCAAGCAGGCGATCTGGAAGCTGGCGCGCGAACACGATTACCCGTTTCGCCGCTACATGCCGGCCGCCCCCATCGGCGCGTCCGGCACCATTGCGCTGGTGACCCCGCGTCCGCAGGGGCGGGAAGGCCGTCTGAGCGATCCCTTTTTCCTCGAACTTCTGGCCGGAGTGGGCGAGGCGGCGCGCGAGCGCGGCTGCGATCTGGTGATGAGCCACGTCTCGCCGGCGAACATCGAGGACCTGAACGCGGCCATGACGACCAGCCGCGCGGACGGGGTGATCTTCCTCGGCCAGTCCACCCTGCATTCGGCCTTCAACCGGATGGCGGAGACCGATGGGCGGTTCGTCGTCTGGGGCGCCGAACTGCCGGACCAGAACTACTGCTCGATCGGCTCGGACAACATCCACGGCGGCCGGCGCGCGACGGCGCATCTGGCGCGGCTGGGTCGGAAGCGCATCGTCTATCTCGGCGACCTCGATCCGCCCGAGGTCATGCAGCGGCATCGCGGCTATCTCGACGCGGTCGAGGCGGCGGGTCTGGGCGTCGATCCCGACCTGATCGTGCCGGCCCATTTCGAGGTCGAGAGCGCGGAGGCCTCGGTCGATTCCATGCTGAGGCGCGGGCTCGATTTCGACGGCATCGTCGCGGCGTCGGACCTGATCGCGCTCGGCGCCGTGCGCGCCCTGCTGCACGCGGGCAAGCGGGTGCCCGAGGACGTCTCGGTCATCGGCTTCGACAACGTGCCCTTCAGCCGCTATTCGCGCCCGGCCCTGTCGACCATCGCCCAGGACACGATGAAGGCCGGTCGCCTGATGGTCTCCAAACTGCTGGACCACGCCGGAGAGGGCGGGGGGCGCTCCGAACGCATCCCCACCGACCTGATCGTGCGCGAAACGTGCGGCGGCTGACCTCATCCCGCCGGACCTGACAGGACGACCCCCGCCATCGCCGCGAGCGCGCCCGGGAAGGTGTCCTTCTGATTGACCGCCTCGACCACCGACCAGCCGATCGGCGGCGTCCAGTCGACCGGCTCGTGCCCCAGGTTGAAGGCGCAGAGCAGGGTTTCGCCGTCGCCCTGACGCCGGAACAGGAGAAGGTCGCTCGTCCGATCCAGCATGGTCATCGAGCCGATGCGCAGGGCCGGGTGGCTGTGGCGGAGGGCGATCAGGCGGCGGGCCAGATGCAGGGTCGAGTTCGGGTCCTTCTCCTGCGCCTCGGC
>CAMLNY010000200.1 GCA_946481405.1 uncultured Brevundimonas sp.
CCGGTGCGCGCAGCGAGGCCGAGACGGTCGCCGCGATCTACGCCACGGCGCCGCTGCTGGGTGGTTCGGCGACCGCCGAGGCGACGGGCGCGTCGGTCGAGCGCGTCGGCGGCCCGCCGCCCGACGCCACGATCATGCTGTCGGCCATGGGCGACTTGCCCTTCAGGTCGATCAGGACGATGTCCTGGGCCTTGTCGTCGTCGAGCTTCGTCAGCAGGGCGACTTCCAGCGGGGTCGTGCCGGTCGGGACCGACTCCTGACGCACGAAATCGGCGTCGTCGGCGTCATCCGCGTCGTCTCCGAACAGCGGAAAGTCCTCGGCGGAATCGTCGGAAAGGTCGTCTTCGTCGCCGTCTTCGGCGCGGATGGGCTCGATCGGCTCCATCTCATGGGCCGTGTTCGAAACGGCTTCGTCTTGCGCGTCGTGCGCGGGCGGGGGGGTCAGCGGAGGGCTCCGGGCGTGTTCACTAAAGAGGTCCTTTAGCACGGATGCCCCAAAACGTCACCCGGATGGGTCAAGGCCTTTTCTGGGCGCGCAGGGCCGTGGAGGAACTCGGGTTCAGCGGGGCCGTCAGATAGGTCCAGGCCGGGGCCTCCATCGTCGGCAGCAGGCGGGCCTCGTTGGACGAGACCCGGTGTCCGGCGAAGCGACGCGCGGCGGGGGCGGCGCGGCTTTCCAGCAGGCTGCCGGGCCGGGCGATCACGGCGACCGGCATCATCCGCATGATGTCGGTCCAGCCACGCCAGCGGTGGAAATTCTCGAGATTGTCCGACCCCATCAGCCAGACGAAATCCACGCCCGGGTGACGGCGCCGCAGGGCCCTGAGGGTATCGACGGTCCAGGTCGTGCCGACGCGCGTTTCGAAGTCCGAGACGATCATGGCGGGCCCGCGGGCGGAGCTTTCGGCCGAGGCCATGCGGTCGGCGAGGGGCGCGGTCTCGCGGCTGTCCTTCAGAGGGTTCTGGGGCGAGACCAGCCAGACGACGCGGTCCAGATCCATCCGCTGGATCGCCGTCTCGGCCACATGGGCGTGGCCGTCGTGGGCCGGATTGAAGGAGCCGCCGAACAGCCCGACCTTCATCCCCGGCGACAGGTTCAGGCCGTCGCGCAGCGCCCCCGGTCGGGGGCCGTGCGCCCGAGGCGCGGGTCCGGCGTGGAAGAAGGACAAGACGGGGCGCGCTCGGGCTTATGCTCACGGTTGAGCAAACTAAGGCGCAGCTAACACGTCCGTGGGCGGCTTGTCGCCTGTCAGCCGCCCGTCTTCTTGAAGGTCTCGCCGATGACGCCGGCGTCCGGGCCGTCAGGCCCCGCCGCGCGACGGGCGCGTTCGCCGGTCTTCCTGACGGCCTCGGACGAGGTGGCCGGGTCCGGCTTTCCGGCGGGATCGGCCCCGTTCTTCTCGCGGCCTTCAGACTGGTCTCGGTCGGTCATGACGGACTCCCTTTCGGGAAAGAGCGGGCGACCGGAACGATCGGTTCCCGCCTCAGGGCGTCCAACCGGCTTCGAAGGTCTCGATCTCGTCGCCCTCGTCGTCGATCTCGCCGCGGGTCTTCCTGACCTCGGCCCAGGCGGCGCGGAGCAGTTCGGGCACGCCTTCGCCAGAGACGCCGGAGACCAGCATCGGGCGGCGGCCGGCGACGGCTTCCAGCTCGGCGGCCTTCTCCTCGCGCGCCTCCTCTGTCAGGGCGTCGATCTTGTTGAGGGCGAGGATCTCGGTCTTGTCCGCGAGGCCTTCGCCATAGGCGTCGAGCTCGCCCCGGATGATGCGGTACGCCTCGACGACATCGTCCTGGGTCCCGTCGATCAGATGGATCAGCGAGGCCGACCGTTCGACGTGGCCGAGGAACCGGGTCCCCAGACCCGCGCCTTCACTGGCGCCTTCGATCAGGCCGGGGATGTCGGCGATGACGAACCGTTCGCCCGGCGACAGGTCCACCATACCGAGGTTGGGGGCCAGGGTCGTGAACGGATAGTCGGCGATCTTGGGTCGGGCGGCGGAGGCAGCGGCGAGGAAGGTGGACTTACCGGCATTGGGCAGACCCGCCAGACCGATGTCGGCGATCAGCTTCAGCCGCAGCCAGATCCAGCGCTCCTGACCTTCCTGACCCGGATTGGCGTGGCGCGGGGCCTGGTTCTGGGGACCCTTGAAGCGGACGTTGCCCCAGCCGCCGTTTCCGCCGGAGAGCAGGAGCTCTCGCTGGCCGGCCTCGACCATGTCGAGCACGACCGTCTCCTTGTCCTCGTCCAGGACCTGGGTGCCGACGGGGACCTTCAGCACCACGTCATCGCCCTTGGCGCCGTGCATCTGGCGGCCTTGGCCGTGATGGCCGGTCTGGGCCTTGAAATGCTGCTGGTAGCGGTAGTCGATCAGGGTGTTCAGCCCCTCGACCGCCTCGACCCAGACGTTGCCGCCGTGGCCTCCGTCGCCGCCGTCGGGGCCGCCGTTGGGGATGAATTTCTCGCGCCGGAACGAGACGGAGCCCGCGCCGCCGTTGCCGGAACGGATGTAGATCTTGGCCTGGTCGAGGAATTTCATCGGGGATTTCTTTTGGGCGCTACCGCTCGACGCGCGGCGTCTCGCTGCTTGAGCGCGGGGCCTATAGCCCAAGAGAGCGGCGAATTACAGGCGGGGCGGCTTAAGCGGATCGAAAGCCCAGCCGGATCAAGGTGATCGGGAACTCCATGGAGAGATCAGAATGATCTCGATGCCGACCCTGCCGGTCCAACAGCTTCCGGCCTGGCGCACGTCGCTGCAGGACCCGCGCAAGCCCGCCGCGCCCGAGGACCGGTCGCCGGGCTTCGGACTGCCGTCGTTGTCGGAGATGCGCGACAGCCAGAAGGCGATGAAGAAGGAGATGGCGGCCAGGAAGGTTCAGGCCGTGCGCGAGCGCCGCGACGCCCTGATGCTGATGGTCAGGATCGACCCGAAGGCCGCCCTGAAGATGACCGCCGAACTGGCGAAGGAGCTGAAGGCGGCGGTGAAGGACTTCGTCGACGCCGGGGGCAAGAACCCGACCATGGGCGAGATGAAGATGATGTCGCGGGACGCCCGGGAGGCGCGCGAGGCGGCCGACGCTGCGGTGGAGGGTCTGCCGACGGCGGCGGAGACCGCAGACCCGGACGGCGCCGAAGCGGGGGGGCTGACCGCGGAAACCGCCAAAGGCGAGGCTTCGGCCGCAGAGACGGCCAAGATGGATGCGGAGGTGAAACGGGCCCACGCCGCCTATGAGGCGGCTTTCGCCACGGCCTTTGATGTCGCGGATGACAAGGATGCGAAGGCGGACCGGGCCGAAGCGGTTCTCGGCGCCGCCATGGCCGACGAAGGCTTCTTCATGCAGGTGAAGCTGGCCATGGGCGAGCTCAAGGCGGCGCGCGACAAGATCAAGGCCGACCGGGCCCACTTCAAGACGCCGGACAAGGACGACTGGAAGGTCGCCGACAAGGCGATGGCCGAGCTCGAGAAAGAGATCGACATGGCCCCGACCGGGGCGCCGGAGATTTCGGACGCCCCGCGAGCTGTGGTTTCGGCCTAGCCCTTCGCCCAGACGCCGAACGGGTCGGACCACGGCAGACCCATGGCGTCGGCCACGGCCGGATAGGTGATCTCGCCCTTCAGGACGTTGAGGCCGCGCGCGAGGTGCGGGTCCTTCTTCAGCGCCGCCAGACCGTGATCGGCGAGGGCCAGACCGAAGGGCAGGGTGGCGTTGTTCAGGGCTTCCGACGAGGTGCGGGGTGCGGCGCCCGGCATGTTGGCGACGCAGTAGTGGACGACGCCGTCGACCGTATAGGTCGGGTCCTCGTGGGTGGTCGGCCTGGAGGTCTCGAAACAGCCGCCCTGGTCGATGGCGACGTCGACCAGCACCGAGCCCGGCTTCATCTTCTTCAGATGGTCCTTCTTGACCAGCTTGGGCGCCTCGGCGCCCGGGACGAGGACGGCGCCGATGACGACGTCGGCCTTGGCGATCTCTTCCTCGATCGCACCGATCGAGGAGTAGCGGGTGATGACGCGGCCGTTGGTGACCTCGTCGATGTAGGCCATGCGCGGGATCGAACGCTCCAGCACCACGACCTCGGCGCCCAGACCCATGGCCATGCGGGCGGCGTTGAGGCCGACGACCCCGCCGCCCAGGACCAGAACGCGGGCCGGGGCCACGCCGGGGACGCCGCAGAACAGCAGGCCCATGCCGCCGTTGTGCTTCAGCAGGGTCTCGGCGGCCGAGAAGACGGCGATGCGGCCGGCAACC
>CAMLNY010000201.1 GCA_946481405.1 uncultured Brevundimonas sp.
AAGCGCGAGGATCTGCAGCCGATCTTCTCGTTCAAGATCCGGGGCGCCTACAACAAGATCGCCGGGCTGACGCCGGACCAGCTCGCGTGCGGTGTCATCTGCGCCTCGGCGGGCAATCATGCGCAAGGCGTGGCCTTGGCGGCCCGGACGCGCGGCGCGGTCGCGACCATCGTCATGCCGGTGACCACCCCGCCCATCAAGGTGGCGGCGGTGCGGGCGCTGGGCGGAGACGTCGTCCTGCATGGCGACGCCTTCGACGAGGCGTTTGCCGAGGCGAAACGGCGGGCCGGGACCACCGGCGCCGTTTTCGTCCATCCCTTCGACGATCCCGACGTCATCGCCGGTCAAGGGACGGTCGGGCTGGAGATCACGCGCCAGTACGCCGACCCCATCGACGCCGTCTTCGTGCCCATAGGCGGCGGCGGGCTCGCGGCCGGGGTCGCGGCCATCGTCAAATTCCTGAGGCCCGGGACGAAGGTCATCGGCGTCGAGCCGGCCGACGCCGCCTCCATGCGGGCAGCCATCGCGGCCGGCGAAGTCGTGACCCTGGATCAGGTCGGCCTGTTCTGCGACGGGGTCGCCGTGCGTCGGGCCGGGACCGAGACCTTCCGTCTGTGCCGCGACCTGCTGGACGAGATCGTCACCGTCGACACTGACGCCGTTTGCGCGGCGGTGAAGGACATTTTCGACGACAGCCGGGCCGTCGCCGAACCCTCCGGCGCCCTCGCCCTTGCCGGGCTGAAGACCTGGGCCGCCGACCATCCGGGCCAAGGCGCCCTGATCGCCATCAACTCGGGCGCCAACGTCAATTTCGACCGGCTGCGCCACATCGCCGAACGGGCCGAGATCGGCGAGGGCACCGAGGCGCTTCTCGCCGTCGCCATGGTCGACGACCGGGCGGTCTACAGCCGCTTCCTCAGCGCGCTCGACGGCCGCTCGGTGACCGAGTTCAACTACCGCTGGTCGGGCGAGGGTACGGCCTACATCTTCGTCGGCGTGGCCCTGAAACAGGGGTTGCACGAGAAGGACGACCTGATCGCCCGCCTGCGCGCCGACGGCTATGCCGTCGAGGACATGAGCGAGAACGAAACGGCCAAGCTGCACGTCCGCTACATGGTCGGCGGCCGGACGCGGGGCCTGCCGCACGAACGGGTGCTGCGCTTCGAATTCCCGGAACGGCCCGGCGCCTTCCTGCGGTTCCTCAACAGTCTGAAGCCGGCCTGGGCCCTGACCCTGTTCCACTATCGCAACCACGGCGACGATGTCGGCCGGGTGCTGGCGGGCATCTCCGTGCCCCCGGCCGAACAGGCGGCGCTGGATGCGGCCCTGGCCGAACTGGGCTACCCCTATGTCGACGAGACCGACAATCCAGCCAGCCGGCTGTTCCTCGACGGTACGTAATAGCCCCGCGCCCGGCGCTAAAGCTTGGGAAACACCTCCGTGTCAGTTTGAGGCGTGCTCCTGGTTCGCGTCTCCTCCCTGTTCACGCTCCTGCTGCTCGGCGTCGCCCTGGCCGCGCCTGCCGGTGCGTCCGCCCAGGAGGCGCGCCGCCACGATCCCGTGATTCTGGCCGCGGCCGTCGAGCGGCGCGCCCAGACCACGACCTTCGCCCAGCTGGAAGCGTTCGGTCGGGCGGCCGAGCGCCGCACCGATCGCGAAGGCTTGAACCGGCTCTATCACGTCGTCTGGACCACGCTGAACCAGGGCGACTTCGACGCCGCGCGCGCCTGGAATCTCCGCCTCGCGGCCGCCGCGGGCCGACTGGGAGACACCCGCTATCTCCGGATTGCCCACGTCAACGACCTGACGATCCGCTACGACGAGGGCGAGGCCGCTGCCGACGAGGCCATGGCGGCGATCGCGGCGACGGAGAGCGACTGGTTCGTCAAGGCGCACGCCGCCCGGGTCTACGCCATCAGTATGATGGACCAGGGAAAGATCGGAGAAGCCGTCGCCCTGCTCAACGACGCGCTTGCTCTGGTCCCCGACGACGATCCCTATGCGAACACCGCCCGCGCCGGCCTGTGGGAGGTGACCGGCGTCGTTTTGATGAAGCTGAACGACGTCAGGGGCGCGACGGACGCCTTTGGCCGTTTCGAGATCGACTACAGCAACCCTGCCTATCCGCGCCCGGATTTCGACGCCGTCTACAACCTGACGCGTCTGGCCGTACAGGTCGGCGACCAGCCCCTGGCCGAGCGCCTGTTCGTTGTTCATCACCGACTCGCCGAGCGCACAGCCATCGAAAGCCTGGCCGTCTATGACGCCAACCTGTGCGCCATGGTGGCGCACGGCGCCGACAGCCCTACACGCGTCCTCCGGTGTCTCCGGCCTTACGGAGAACGTCTCGGCGAGGCGGACTTTCTTGCCCCGCACATCCTGCCGCTGCGGGTCATGGCGCGAGCCCGCACAGGGGACGTCGCCGGCGCTCGCCGCGACATGGCGGAAATCCGCCGACGGCAGGCGGCCGGCGACTTCCGCGAGGACAACATCCCCCAGGTCCTGCACGCAGAGGCGGAGTTGCTGAACGCCGAGGGCCGTTCAGCCGAGGCGTTCGCCCTGCTGCGCCGTCACTCGGAAGAGGAGACGCTCGAACTGTCGCGCCAGTTCAGCGACGGCATCGGACAGGTCACCGCCGAGATGCAGTCCCAGTTGGGCGAACGTCGCCGCCAGCTCGAGACCGCCCGCGCCAATACCCAGCTTCAGGCGGAGATGATCCAGGGCCAGCGCTGGGCCGGCGGCATCGGCATCGTCGTCCTGCTGCTGGTCGCGGGCCTGCTGTTCCGCCAGTGGAGCATGACCGGTCATCTGAAGTTTGCGCGACAACGGGCGGAGGACGCCAACCGGTCCAAATCCGAATTCCTCGCCAATATGAGCCATGAAATCCGTACGCCGTTGAACGGCGTGGTGGCCATGGCCGACGCCCTGTCGCGCCGACCGCTGCACGACGCCGAGCACGAGATGGTCGAGATCATCCGCTCCTCCGGCGTGACGCTGGAGCGGCTGCTCAGCGACATCCTCGACAGCGCCAAGATCGAGGCCGGTCAGGTGACGATCGAGCGCGCGCCCTTCGCCCTGGGCCATGCGGTCAAGGACATCGCAGCGCTCTACGGACCGAAGCTCGACGGCGGACCGGTGTCATTGGTGCTCGACCTCGACCCCGCTCTGGAGCGGATGGTGGTCGGCGACGTCGTGCGGGTGCGCCAGATCCTCGCCAATCTGGTGTCCAACGCCATCAAGTTCACCAAGGCGGGGGCGGTTGCCGTGAGCGTGGTCCCGACCGCGAACGACCGCGTCCGCTTCACCGTCACCGACACCGGCGTGGGCTTCGACGCCGAGCAGAAGGCGCGCATCTTCACCCGCTTCCAGCAGGCTGACGGCTCGATCACCCGCCGCTTCGGCGGCACGGGTCTGGGCCTCGCCATCTCGCGCGATCTCGCAGAGCTGATGGGCGGCGAAATGGATTGCGAAAGCACGCCGGGTCAGGGTTCGCGCTTCTGGTTCGAACTGCCCCTGCCCGCCGCCCCGGTCGTGGAAGAGGCGGAAATCCAGGCCTCGGACTGCGCGCCGGAAGGGCTGTGCATCCTGCTGGCGGACGACCATCCGGCCAACCGCAAGGTCATCGAGGTCCTGCTGGCCCCGACCGGCGCGACCCTCGTTTCGGTCGAGAATGGTCAGGAGGCGCTCGACGCCTGTGCCGAAGACCGGTTCGACCTGATCCTGATGGACATGCAGATGCCGGTGATGGACGGGCTGACGGCCACGGCCGCCATCCGGGCCATGGAGACCGAACGCGGCCTGCCCCGCACGCCGCTCCTGATGCTGACCGCCAACGCCATGCCCGAACATGTGGAGCAGGGCCGCGCCGCCGGCGCCGACGGCCACCTCGCCAAACCCGTCACGACCCAGACCCTGTTCGCCGCCATCGGCTCCGCGCTGGAACCGGGCGAAGCAGAGGCTGAGGCGGCCTAGATCCCCCTCTTCCATCCACCCCGGCGAAGGCCGGGTGAATGGAGAACAGGGTGCGATCGTTGTCGAAGAGATTTTTCTGTTCGACACCCAAATCCCGATTGGGTCAGTGACAGCGGCACCGCCCCACCGACTCACACGCCTTGGTTCGCGGCGCCCCTATACTGCTGGACCACGGTTCGCGGAGAGGGCGAGCAACACCGGTTCGTCCGTTTCGTCCGTTTCGTCATGGTGTTTTTCGTCCGGACGAACCGGACAA
>CAMLNY010000202.1 GCA_946481405.1 uncultured Brevundimonas sp.
CACCGACAGGCTGCAGAACGTCATCGAGGGCATCCTCGAAGTGACGATGAAGCTCATCAACATGGTCATCAAACTGGCCCCGATCGCCATCGCCTGCCTGATGTTCAATCTGGCGGCCCTGTTCGGCTGGGACCTGATGGTGCGGCTGGCGGCCTATGTCGGCGTGGCCGTGGGCGCCATGGCGATCCACATGTTCATCGTCTATCCGCTGGTCGTGTGGATCGGCGGCGGCATGAACCCCGTCTTCTTCTTCAAGGGCGTGCAGCGGCCGATGATCGTGGCCTTCTCCACGGCCTCGTCCAACGCCTCCCTGCCGGTGTCGCTGAAAGCGGCCGAAGAGCAGCTGAAGCTGCCGCGCAAGATCGCCCGCTTCGTCCTGACCGTCGGCGCCACCGCCAACCAGAACAGGACGGCCATTTTCGAAGGCGTCACCGTCCTGTTCCTGGCCCAGTTCTTCCAGATCGAGCTCAGCCTGACCCAGCAGATCGTGGTCATGCTGGTCTGCATCCTGGGCGGCGTGGGCACGGCGGGCGTGCCTGCAGGCTCGCTGCCGGTCATCGCCATGATCCTGGTCATGGTGGGCGTGCCGGCGGAGGGAATCGGCCTGATCCTCGGCGTCGACCGCTTCCTCGACATGTGCCGGACGGTGTTGAACGTCACCGGCGATCTGGTGCTGGCGACCGTCGTCTCGCGCGGCGAGAAGGACGATCCCAGGGCTCCCGAGCCGGAGCCCGAACCGGCGGTGGCGACCGTCGCCTGACGATCAGGGGCCGGTGACGACCTCGGTGTCGTCCCGGCCGCCCCACTCGGCCCAGGATCCGTCGTAGAGCACGCCCTCGCGGCCCAGCAGGGCCAGGGCGAGCAACGGCACGGTCGCCGTCACGCCCGACCCGCAGCTCGCGATCGGCTTGTCGTCGGCCGTCAGCCCGCGCGCCGCGAAAGCCGCCGCCAGTTCGTCCGGCTCCCGCATCAGCCCCTCGGCCGTCAGCAGCTCTCCGAACGGCAGATTGATCGCCCCCGGCATATGGCCGGCGCGCAGGCCCGGACGCGGCTCCGGCGCCGATCCGGCGAAGCGGGCGGCGGCGCGAGCGTCCAGCACCGGCTCGCCCGCCGCCAGCGCCTGTTTCACGCGCTGGACGTCGGCGATCATCCCGGGACGCGGATCGACCCGGAAGGTCGCGGGCCTCGGCGTCGCCGGCCCCGTCTCCAGCGCCCCGCCCATACGGATCCAGGCCGGCAGGCCGCCGTCCAGCACCTGCACCCGGTCGCAGCCCATGGCCCGGAACATCCACCAGGCTCGCCCGGCGGTGAACAGGCCGAAGGTGTCATAGACGACGATCCGGTCGGTTTCCGACACGCCAAGTCGACCAACCTGTTCGCCAAACTGATCAGCCGACGGCATCATGTGGGGCAGGGGATCGTCGGGGTCGGAAATCGCCTCCAGATCGAAGAAGGCCGCGCCCGGGATGTGACCGGCCTGGAAGATGGGTCGTGCGGGCGTGCCGTCCAGATGCCAGCTGGCGTCGAGAATACGCAGATCGGGATCGCCGAACGCCGTGGCGAGTTCAGCGGCGGACACAAGGGGGGACGAAATCGCCATGGCCCAGACTAGCACGCCTGCCGGCGGCACGCTCCGCCTCGTGCTGGGCGACCAGTTGTCCGACAATCTCTCCGCCCTGATCGATCTCGACCCGGAGCGTGACGTCGTCCTGATGGCGGAAGTCATGGAGGAAGCGACCTATGTCCAACACCACAAGCAGAAGATCGCCCTCATCTTCGCCGCGATGCGCAGCTTCGCCCTGAGGCTCGAGGCGCGCGGGGTGGTCGTGCGCTACGTGCGCATCGACGACCCGGACAATACCCACTCCATCGTCGGCGAACTGCACCGGGCGCTGCGCGATCAGCCCCACGGCGCGGTCGTCGTCACGGAGTGCGGCGAGTGGCGTCTGGCCCAGGCCCTCGCCGCGTTCGCCGGCGTTTCTTCGGCGTCCGCCGAGATTCGCGAGGATCGCCGTTTCATCTGCACACATGACCGTTTTCGTCGCTGGGCGTCGGGCAAGGCCGAACTCAGGATGGAGTATTTCTATCGCGAGATGCGCCGCGCCACCGGTCTCCTGCTCGACGACGGCAGGCCTGCCGGCGGTCAATGGAACTATGACGCCGAGAACCGGAAGAAGCTGACCAAGGGCCTGCGCCCGCCCCGACGTTTGCATACCACGCCGGACGCCATCGCCCGCGAGGCGTCGCGCGGCTTTTCCCCGATCACTTCGGCGACCTGGCGGAGTTCGGCTGGCCGACCTCCGCCGAGCAGGCCGAGACTATGCTTGCGGACTTCCTGGCGAACATCCTGCCGGGGTTCGGCGACTGGCAGGATGCCATGGCGCTGGGCGAGCCGTGGATGTGGCACGGGCTGATCTCGACCTCGATCAATCTCGGCCTGCTCGATCCCCTCGACGTCTGCCGCCGCGCCGAGGCGGAGTACCGCGCCGGCCGCGCGCCCCTGAACGCGGTCGAAGGCTTCATCCGCCAGATCATCGGCTGGCGCGAATTCGTGCGCGGCATCTACTGGCTGAAGGTTCCGGAATACCGCCAGCGCAACTTCCTCGACGCCGACCGCATGCTGCCGTGGTTCTACTGGTCGGGAGAGACCGATATGGCCTGCGTCGCGGATGTGGTGGCGACGACGCGCAGCCACGCCTACGCCCACCACATCCAGCGGCTGATGGTCACCGGCAATCTCGCCATGCTGCTGGGCGTTCATCCGGACGAGATCGACGACTGGTACATGGTCGTCTACGCCGACGCCTATGAGTGGGTGGAGATGCCCAACACCCGGGGCATGGCGACCTTCGCCGACGGCGGCATCATGGGGTCGAAACCCTATGCCGCGTCGGGCGCCTACATCGACCGGATGAGCGATTACTGTGGCGCCTGTCGCTACGACGTGACGGCCAAGAAAGGGGACGACGCCTGTCCGTTCAACCGTCTCTACTGGGGTTTCCTCGAGCGCAATCAAAAGAGGCTGCGCGACAATCACCGCCTCGCCATGCCCTATCGCACCCTCGAAAACTTCGGCCCGGAACGTCGATCCGAACTTCTGGTGGAAGCCGAGGCGGCGCGGACCCGTCTCGGCGCCGTCCCTCGGGATCAGTCGTCCGGATAGGCCTCGCCCGACGGCTTGATCGCCTTCAGCGCCGCCAGCGCCCGCGCCCGCGCCTCGGCATGATCAACCAGCGGCCTCGGATAGGTCGTGCCGA
Organism: uncultured Brevundimonas sp.; assembly: GCA_946481405.1. The sequence continues at coordinate 3,258 of CAMLNY010000202.1, forward strand.
GCCTGACCCCGGCGTCCCGCAAAACCTCCGTCGGGGCAGTCCAGGGCGCATGCACGAACTTCGCCGGGACCTTCGCCAGCTCTGGTGCCCACCTCTTCACATAAGCGCCGTCCGGATCGAACTTCTCGCCCTGCGTCACCGGGTTGAAGATGCGGAACCAAGGCGAGGCGTCGGCGCCGGACCCGGCCACCCACTGCCAGTTCTGGCTGTTCTGGCCCAGGTCGGCGTCGACCAGCGTATCCCAGAACCAGGCCTCGCCCTTGCGCCAGTCGATCAACAGATGCTTGATCAGGAAGGAGGCCACGATCATCCGCACCCGATTGTGCATGATCCCCGTGATCCACAATTCACGCATCCCTGCGTCCACGATAGGATACCCCGTCCTGCCTTGGGTCCAGGCCCGGAACCCGGCCGGATCGTCGCGCCAGTCCATCGCGTCATATTCGGGCCGGAAGGCCGTGTTCGGCAGGGTCGGGAAATGGTGCAGCAGATGGGCCGAGAAATCGCGCCAGATCAATTCGCTGGTCAGCTTTTCGGCCTGGGCCGGTGCGACCTTGCCCACAGTCGCGGCCTCATGGACGGAACGCCAGATACGCCACGGACTGATCTCGCCATAGTGCAGATGCGGCGACAGCCGACTGGTCCCGTCCCGGTCCGGCCGGTCCCGATCGAGCGCGTAGCTTCCCAGCCCGCGCGAAACGAATTTCGCGAGCGCCGCGGTCGCGCCGGCCTCGCCCGGCTCGCCGAGAAAGCCCTTCGACCAATCCGGGCGGGTCGGATGAAGGCCCCAATCGTCGAGGTCGTCGCTGGCCGGGCTGGGCGCGCCCTCCAGTCTGCGCGGGCCGGTTGTGTGCGGCGGCGGTTCGGCCTGGGCCCTCAGCGCCTTCATGAACGGCGTGAAGACCTTGTAAGCCCCGCCCGTACCGTTGAGCACCGATCCCGGTCGCGTCAAAAGCGCGCCGTTGAATC
>CAMLNY010000203.1 GCA_946481405.1 uncultured Brevundimonas sp.
GACGGTGAGCCCGCGGCGGACGAGCCGCAGGCGGAGGCGGACGGCCCGCTCGGAACGGTGTGCGCCGCGTTCGGGCTGACGCCGGACGAGGAGGGGGTGGCGGCACGCGACCGGCGCTGGACCAGCCGCATCATCGTGGTGGCGACCGCCTTCCTGCTGATCTTCAACGCGGTGTCGATCCAGAACTGGTCGCGACAGCAGGCGCCAGGTTGGATGACCACGACCGTTCACCGGCTCGCCGACGTCTGGGCCGAGCAGATCGCCCTGCTGGGCGCGGACCAGCCGCGTCAGGCCGTGCGCGACGGCTACGAGGCTGCGCGCGACGCCCGGTGGGACGGCTCGACTAGAGGAAACCCAGACCCCGGGTGACCATGTTCCGGAGGTTAGGGAAGATCAGGTCGAGGTTGGTTTCCGACACCCCCATCCACCGGCCGAAGGTGGCGGCGTACTGGTCCACCGAAGTGGTGGGGATCAGATAGGATGAGGTCATGTCCGGGTTGCGGAAAGTCGCGCCCTGGTCCAGGCCGACGGTCGGGAACTGGCCGAAGATGTCGCCGCCCTTGACCGCGCCGCCCATCACCAGCTGGTGCCCGCCCCACGCGTGATCGGTGCCGTCCCCGTTGGTGCTGAAGGTCCGCGAGAAGTCCGACGCCGTGAAGGTTGTCACCGACTCGCGCATGTTGACCCCGCCGATATTGCCGAGGGCCTCGTCGAAATAGGCCAGGGCGCTGGCGACCTTGGACAGGTTGTTCGGCTGATCGCGATTCTGGACGTCGTGGGAGTCCCAGCCGCCCAGGCTGACGAAGAAGACCTGACGCTTGACGCCCAGCGTCGGAGCCGCCGCGATCATGCGGGCCACAGTCTGCAGCTGGACCGCCAGATTGTTGGTCTCGGTCGCCCCGGTCATGGGGTTGCGGTAGGTCGGCGCGGCCAGGACGCTGGTCACAGCGGAGGAAGCGAACACGGTGTTGAGCGAACCGGCGGCGCCGATCGACCGACCAGTGGTGGTGGCGTAGTCGGCGGCGAAGAGGCTGGCTTGGGAGGTGTCGCGGATGACGTCGCGGACGCGGCCGGGGGCGACAGTCGATCCGAACAGGCTGGAGCCCGACTGGCCGTTGATGACGATGGCGGGCTGGGAGCCCGTGCTCATCTGGTACTGGACGACGTTATCGCCCGACAGGAAGACGGCGTTGCCGGCGGTTGAAACCGCGGTGAACAGGGCGTTGGTCCCGTTCTCGCCCACGAGCAGATCGCCGAACGATCCGCCCCAACCGATCTGGGCACCCTCGGTGCGGCCGGCCTGCCAGGTCGACTGCTGGTCGTTGTGGGAGAAGAGGTTGGTCGGCAGGGTGACGCTGCGCGCCTCGTACTGGGCGCGGGTGACCGGGCGGATCAGGGTGCCGATATTGGCCACGACCGCCAGACGCCCGGCGTCGAACAGGGTTTTGGCCGGGCCCATCATCGGATGCAGACCGAAAGTGCGGGTCGAGGCGTTGGTGCCGGCCGGGATGGCCTGAAGCGTGCGCGGCACGATCGGCAGGACGCCGCCCCAGGCGTCGGGCGAGGTGGCGGTGGCGACGCGACCGGTCAGGGGATTGGTCGCGCCGACGGCCACGGGCGCCGTGCCCGCGGGCATCAGGGCGATCGGGTCGGCGCCGATGTTGCGGGCGCTGAAATATCGGCCCCAGGAATCCTGATCCGTCGCCAGCACCATGTTGTTGGCGTCGTTGCCGCCGAACAGGAAGACGCAGACGAGGGCCTTGTAGTCCGGCGCGCTCTGGCTGACGGCGGCGCCGGCGGCGGCGAGCTGGGCCGCGAAGGGAGCGGCGGCGCCGAGCATGGACAGGCCGCCGCCGATGCGCAGCAACTGACGGCGAGTATGCATTCCATGGCTCATCGCTGCACCAGATATTCGGGCGAGACCATGGTCATGTAGACGGCGAGTCTGGCGCGGTTGAGTTTGGCCGTGGCGATCGTCGCCGCGTTGTTGGCGGTCGGGGCGGGTATGCTGATGCTGTTGACGCTCTCGATGATCCGCGCCCGCAGGGTCGGGCTCATCTGGCCGTACAGCAGCATCCGGTCCATCCGGTCGACGAGGGCGTTGGCGTCGGCCGCCAGCAGGATCTCCACGGTGTAGGCCGAGCGGACGTCGGAGCCCGAGCCAATGCCCGTGCCGATCGCGGTCTGCATGGTGTTGGCGTAGCCGGCGACGGTGACCTCGTCGACGATCTGGAATTCGGGCGCAGTCAGGCTCTGGGCTCCCAGTCGGGTGTTGGGCGGGATGTAGCCGGGACGGTAGAAATTGAAGACCGACGGAGAGGTCAGGGCTGACTGGCCGAGCGAGGTGTTGGCGCTGGTCGAGTTGACCAGATAGTTGCCGCTGACCGAGGTGGCCCCGAAGGCGCGCATCCAGTTGGCCAGGCGGATCATCGGCTCGCGCACCTTGCCGTAGCCGGGCGTGGAGGCCAGCGAGGCGTTGCGCGCCTCGGAGTCCATCAGTATGGCCTTGACCACGGCGCGCAGGTCGCCGCGCACGCCTGCGCCGTTGTTCGAGAACACCGCCGAGCAGCGGCCGACATAGGCAGCCGTCGGGTTGGACGTGACCAGACGCTGGATCAGTCGCTGGCACATGAACGGCGGCACGTTCGGGTGCTGGAAGATGGTGTCGAGCGCGATCCTGAGATCGTCCGGCCCGTTCGCCGCGCCGGCCGGCCGGGTCACGCCCAGGAAGGTCTTGGCCGTGATCGAATGGAAGTTCGCATAGTAGATCATCGACCGCACAGAGGCGTCGACGTTGCGCGAGGCTCCGTAGAAGGTGTTGTTGGTCGGGTTGGGGTGATACCAGCTGTAGCCGGTGAAGACCTTGGCCAGGTTCCAGATGTCGTCGGCCGTATAGGTCGGGATGGCAGCTCCGGCGCCGTCGCGGCGCACGGTGCCGTCCGCGTTCAGCTGATGCACGCCGATCGACATCAGCTGAAGGACTTCCCGGGCGAAATTCTCGTCGGGCTTGCGGCCCGTGGTGGTGTCTTCGCGCTGATTGGCGAGATGGGTCAGGTAGCGGCCCATCATCGGGTGCAGGGCGACCTGCTCCAGCAGGGTGCGGTAGTTGCCGAAGGCGTTGGCCCCCAGCATGTCGTAGTAGGAGGCCGCGCCGCGCACATCGATGTTGGCGTCGTTGAGGGAGATGACGAAGATTTCCGACAGGGCCAGCTTCATCCGCTCTCGCAGCTGGGCGCGGCTGGTCGCGGCGTAGAGCCAGTAGCTCTCGTAGAACTGGTTGTTGCTCAGGACCGCGGCCGGATTGATCAACTGCATCTGGGCCAGACGGTTGTCGACATAGGCCTGATGCGACGCCGAGGCGGCGTTGAATTCGCCCTCCAGCCAGGCGTCGTAGCCTTTGGCGGTGACGGTCTTGATGTCGTTGTCGGTGGGTCCGAACGTCGCCTGGGTCAGGAATCGCGCCGCCGCCGCGGCATCCGCGGGACCGCTTTCGACCGGCGTCGTGCGCTCCGCCGCGCCGCCGAAAATGCCCATTACTTGGCCGTCGCCGCAGGACGAAAGGCCTGCGGCGATCAACACGGAAAGCGCGCAGTCGCGAATGCGTTTCAACACAGTGGTAGGCACGAATGGTCCCCCGACCAGCTTTGCTATACTTCATACAAAGCGACGACTTCTGCGTGCCATACACCGACACGGTGAATCGTTCCCGTATAAGCCCTTCACGTATTTGTGCACAACTTGACCATATCGGGAGCCTCTCGCCAAAAGCGGGGCCGCCTCCTACACAGGCGAAATCGGGTGTTTCGGGGGAACCGTCGTATGGTGATGCGTGTCGTGCTGAGCGCCGTGGCGGCGTTGTCTGTAGCCAGTACGGGATGGGCGCAGACCGCCGCTCCGCCCGCGCCAGCGATCACGCCCGCCGCCGCCCCGGCCGCCGATGACGACGAAAGGCCGAAGTGGGACGTCCAGAACCCGCCCGGCCCGGCGGGCGACGTGCAGATCGACGTCACCGAGGGCACCTGGATGGCGCTGGACGTCAGCCCGGACGGTCAGGAGATCGTCTTCGACCTTCTGGGCGACATCTATGTCATGCCGATCGGAGGCGGGGAGGCGCGGGCCATCGCGTCGGGCGTCGCGTCGAGCTGGTTCTACATCCGCTACGGCGATCCCGACTGGCATCTCCGCCTGCGCTTCCGCGGCGACGCGCGCGCCGCGCCC
>CAMLNY010000204.1 GCA_946481405.1 uncultured Brevundimonas sp.
CAGCGCACCAAGACCAACGCGCGCACCAAGCGAGGCGCCCGCCGCACCGTCGCCACCGGCATCCGTAACCCGACGGCGCTGGCCATCGAGCCGACGACCAGCGCTCTGTGGGCCGTCGTCAATGAGCGAGACGAGATCGGACCGCAGCTGGTCCCGGACTATCTGACCTCGGTACGCGAAGGGGCCTTCTACGGCTGGCCCTACAGCTACTGGGGGCGGAACGTGGATCCGCGCGTCCGCCCGCAGAAGCCCGAACTGGTCGCCACTGCGATCGCGCCTGACTACGCGCTGGGTTCCCACGTCGCCGCGCTTGGCCTGTCGTTTGCGACCGGCGGCGGCTTCGGCGGGACCTTCACCCAAGGTGCGTTCGTCGGACAGCACGGGAGCTGGAACCGTCAGGATCTAGCCGGCTACAAGGTCGTCTGGGTGCCGTTCTCGGGGGGGCGTGCGTCGGGGCCGCCGGTCGACTTCCTGACCGGCTTCCTGACCGCCGACGACCGGGCGCGCGGCCGCCCCGTCGGCGTGACCTTCGATGCAGCGCGGCGGGTCCTCTATGTCGCGGACGATCTGTCCAACACCGTCTGGCGCGTCGCCCCGACTTCCACGCCCGTCTCGACAGGGCCGCAAGGCTGACCCTGACCGGCGCGCCTCTCACGCCCGACGGTCGCTACATCCTTGTGCGCGGCCGATTGTGGCGAGCCACGAACCCGGGTCTGTCCGAAGAGAGGCGCGCCGAGCTTGTGCGCGACCTGATGAAGGCGCGCCGGGCGGTTCGCACCGCCCTGGCGGTCGGGGACGGGCTGCCCAAGGCCCGGGCGGCGGTCGATGCGGCCAAGGTCGCCCTCGGCGAACGGGGCCCGCCATGGTGGACCGACGACGCGCCGGATCTCAACCGTCATATGGCCAAGAACACCCCCTACGCCGACTGGGCGGCCGGACTCTGATCAGGCGGCTGGCTTGCGTCGCCCAAGTCGCCCCGGCTTCAGTTCAATCCAGACCGGGGCATGATCGCTGGTCTTCTGCAAGGACCGGACGTGACGATCGACGCCGCCGGCCTTCAGCCTTTTCGCCAGCGGCGGGCTGAGAAGAACGTGGTCGATCCGCAGGCCGGCGTCCCGGGCAAAGGCGTTCCGGAAATAGTCCCAGAAGGTGTAGATGCGCTCGCCGGGATGCAGGGTCCGGATCGCATCGGTCCATCCCTGCGCGACGAGCGTCGCGAACGCCTCGCGCACCTCGGGCCGGAACAGGGCGTCGTCGCGCCAGCGCTCCGGCTTGTAGACATCCAGGTCGGTCGGCATGACGTTGAAGTCGCCGATCAGCACGACCGGAGCGCCGGTCGCCATGAGGTCGGCGGCATGGGCAGTGAGGGCCTCGAACCAGCGGCGCTTGTAGTCGAACTTCGGACCCGGGGCGGGATTGCCGTTGGGCAGATAGAGACAGGCGATCAGGACGCCGTTCACAGCCGCCTCGATATAGCGGCTCTGGCTTGGGTCAGGGTCGTCGGGCAGTCCCCGTCGGGTCGGGTGGATATCCCGGCCGCGCGCGAGGATGGCGACGCCGTTCCAGCTCTTCTGACCCTGCCAGTACGAGGAATAGCCGGCCGCCTCGATCGCGGCCTTCGGAAACTTCTCCTGCGGGGCCTTGAGCTCCTGAAGACAGACGATGTCCGGCTGCGTCTCCTCGAGCCAGCGGAGGAGGACGGGCAGGCGACCGTTCACTCCATTCACATTGTAGGTCGCAATCCTCACCTCACGGGCGCGTCCAGCCTGTGGCTGCCAGTTCGACCGGCGACGATCCGACCTCCCGGGACAGGCTCACGCTCGCGGTCTTGCGGCTGCGGCCCGGGACGAAGTCCAGGGTGACCGAACCGGTCTCGCCGTTGGCGGCGGTCGCCCGGATCTCGACAGCGGCGGCCGTTTGATCGCCAGTGTTCTTCACGGTGACGTCGAGCACGACCCGATCGCCGGCCGTTCTCCGCGCCGTCTCCGCGACCTCGAAGGTCGGGGGCGTCTCCGGGCCGAGGGCGCTGTGGACGACCACCGCGAGCGATCCGAACAGCAGCACGGCTCCCAGCAGCGCCACGGCGATCTGCAGGATCCGCTCGCTGCGGGACAAGGCCCGCGTCGCGGTTCTCGAAGGTTTGCGCGCCATCAAACCACCAGCCGGGCAAGGGCCGCGCCGAGCGCGGCGGGAAAGCCGAGGACCACGACGGCCGAGATCATCTCGCCCGCCGACAGACCATCGAACCGACCGAACGACCACAGCACATAGGCGCTGATGACCATGGCGATGGCGTAGCCCGGCAGGGTGAAGTCGAAGAAGGCCTGCTTCGGGCTCTCGTGCGCCTCCTGACCGGCGAAGCCGAGCCTGAACACGACGAGATGCAGCGTCAGTAAGGTCGCCAGCACCAGAAGCACCGAATGCCAGGGCGTCATCAGGAAGCCGATCAGGATCATCTCCTCGGTCGGGGCGACGTTGAAGGCGAGGAACAGGGCGCCCGCCATCATCAGGAACAGCTCGCCCAGGTAGGTCGCCGGCGCACCCTCGTCGCCCGAGCCTTCGCCCGCCCCGGCGAACTGCTTGCGGGCCAGGACCGCGCCCATGGCCGCCGGAACGCCCTGCAGCGCCACCATGCCGACATTGGCGCCTAAAGGTTTGTGCGGACCGATGAGACCGAACACCGCCATCGCCGTGGCCGAGACCAGAAAGCCCACGGCCAGGGCGGCGAAGGCGTCCATCAGGTCGTCCCGTCGGCTGGTCGAGCTGCGGAAGCCCGCATAGCAGGTCAGGCCGTAGATCAGCGGCAGGCCAAGACCGAGAAACAGGGCCAGACGCCAGGGGTCCATGTGGAAACCGAGTTGCCACATCTCCATCGTCATCAGGAGCGGGAAGCCGAACAGCAAGGCGCCGCCGCAGGCGCGGCCGAGGCCGGACGCGTACGACCCCGAAGCGGCCGAGGCCGCCGTCATGCCCAGGCCTCCAGCAGTTCCGCCGTCTCCACGGTCACGACCTGTTCACCGGAGAGGCGATGAAGTCCCAGCACGCGGGCGTTCGGAGCGAAGAGGGCCAGCTCGGGCACGAGTTCGATCATCCGGGGCTCCAGCATCGCACGCGTCGTGGTCGGTCATCGGTTCCAGTAAGGGCGGCAGACGTCGGGCGCGTCTTCAGGCGTCTCTGCCGGGATGAAGCGGGTGAAGCAGATCCTGTCAGGCTTGACCTCGCACCGCCCTACGACCCTGGGCACGATCCTCGGCATCCCCGACGAGCGCAACGCCGTCTCCTGGGCGAACATTCTCCGCATATTTACGCAAAGATGCACCCGCGCTGTCCGGCGGCCGTCCGCACTGAAGTCCCTGAGCCAATCGCGTCGCCTTATGCTGTCTCGCTTTAACGATACCGCGTGACTGCCGTTCCGCCTTTCACAGGCGCCCGCACGCCTCTGCTTCTTTTGACGGTGTGGAAGCAATTCCTGCCATGAACTACGCCTGCGCCTGGATCACCCCGCTTCTTCCGTCTCAGTGGCTCCCGCTGCCGGGCTCGGCCTGCTTGCGGTGCATCTCCGCCAGAACCGTCTGAGGCGTGACGGCGGCGGCCGTCGCCTGGAGCTTGTTCCTGAAGCCCGCGACCACGTCGCCCTCGCCCCGCTTCATGGCGTGATAGCCGATCTCGGCGACCTTGCCGGCGTCCATCTTCCGGGCCTGACCGACGGCCGTGTCGTCGAGGCCGGCGCGATGGAAAAATTCGGTCTCGGTGGGGCCCGGCATCAGGACGGTGACGCTGACGCCCGTGTCCTTCAGCTCGTTTCGCAGGGCGAAGGAGAAGCTGTCCCCATAGGCCTTGGACGCGTTGTAGACGGCCGCGAACGAGCCGGGCATCAGGCCGGCGATCGATCCGGTCAGCAGGATCTGGCCCCGTCCCCGCGCGCGCATCTCGCGACCAATCAGGTGCAGCAGGCGGGTCGTGCCCGTGATGTTGGTGTTGATGAGGTGCAAGATGTCATCGAAGCTTTGGTCGAGGAAGGCGCCGCCCAAGCCGTGGCCGGCGTTTGCGGCCAGGGCGTCGATCGGCCGACCGCCGACCAGGTCATAGAGCGACTGCACCCCCTCCTCCGTCGACAGGTCGACCTGCAGGGTTTCGACGGTCGCGCCGAGGCCTTCGATGGCCTGCTTCGCCTCCGCCAGCGGGGTGTCAGCCGCCACGATCA
>CAMLNY010000205.1 GCA_946481405.1 uncultured Brevundimonas sp.
ACGTTGAAGCCGAAGTTTCGCGACGCGCGCATGTCGTCCATGCGCGTCCGGGCCAGGGTCCGGGCCGCGGCGAAGCGCAGGAACATGTCGTCCTGAAGCTGGAAGATCAGGTTGGCGGCCGGCAGGAACTCTTCGTATTCGTCGCCGCCCGTGACGGCCAGCGGCGTCGCGGTGCCGGAGGCGGCGAAGCCGTTCGAGCTCTGGTCCGTGGCCACATATTGCAGACCCACATTGCCCGTCACCGGCACCGAACCCAGCATGTGGTCGATGTTCAGCTGGACATAGGCGACGTCCACCTTCTCCGTGACTTCCCAGTTGCCGGACCGGACGTCGGCGTTGGGGTTGCGGACGCGGTTGTAGAAGCCCGAGTTCACGAGACCCAGGGCGTCGTAGCTGATGACGGGGCCGAGGCCGAGGTAGGTCAGCTGGGTCGACGGCAACAGGAAGGCGGTCGGCACGACGGCCGAGGCGCCGCCGGGGACGCCGAGGAAGAACTGGTCGTTGACGAAGGTCTTCTCGCGCTCCGACAGGTTCACCCCGAACTTGATCGAGGAGAAGGGACCCTCGCCATTGAACTGGTGGCGGGCTTCCAGACGCACGGCCTTCAGCTCGTCGTCGATCGACGGGTTGTTCAGGTAGCCGTCCTGACCGCCGGGGATGACGTCACCGCCCCAGCCCTGCGGGCTGGTCAGGCGGATCAGGTTCGGGTCGGAGTAGTTCAGATTGTGGGTGAAGACGGCCACGCCCTCGTCGTTCAGGCGATAGCCGATGGTGTCCAGGGCGCCCGCCACGTCACGGCCGGTGCCGGAATAGGTCTCCAGCACGACGTCCTCGCGCTCGACCTTCGAGTAGCTGAGGTCGGCCATGAACGACCAGTCGTCGGTCGCATCGAAGACGGTGTTCCAGCCCAGCGAGGTGATGGTGCTGTCGCGGGTGTTCACGTCGTTGCGGATGACGCCCTTCACGTTCGAGAAGGTGCCGGCGGTGACGAAGCCGTTGGCGGTGGTCGTGTTGCTGAGCACCGGACCCGGACGGCAGGTCGCCGTCTGGACCTGAACCGGGCAGTTGCCCGACGATCCGCCCCAGGCCAGCGGAAGCTCGATGCCGCGCAGGATCTGGGTGTTCTGGAACTCCGAATAGAAGCCGTCGATGGTCGAGTGGAAGCGGTCGTTCGGACGGAACTCCAGGGTCCCCATGAAGCCGTCGCGCTCCAGTTCCGACGACATGACGTAGGGCTTGACCCCGCCCAGGACGAAAGCGCCGGCCGCGTTGGTCGGATAGCCCCAGGCGTTGTAGCGCTCGCCGAGGGCGATGCCGATCGTGTCGTCGGCGAACTGGTCGATGTACGAGACGCTGTAGCGAACGCCGTGGTCGGTGGTGCCCGAGTTCAGGGCGCCGATGTCGTTCTGCTCGTAGCGGACGTTGGCGGCGATCGCCTGACGGCCATAGGCCAGCGGGCGGATCGTCTGCAGGTCGACCGTGCCGGCCAGACCCTGGCCGATCAGCTGGGCGTCCGGCGTCTTGTAGATGGTGACGCCGCTCAGCAGTTCCGACGGATACTGGTCGAACTCCACGCCGCGGTTGTCGCCGGTGGTGACTTGCTCACGGCCGTTTAGCAGGGCGGTGGTGAAGTCGGGCCCCAGACCCCGGATCGAGATCAGCTGACCGCGACCGTCCAGGCGCTGGACGGTCAGGCCGGGCAGACGCGCGAGCGACTCGGCGATCGAGACGTCCGGCAGCTTGCCGATGTCTTCGGCGGTGATGACCTCGACGATCGAGGTGTTGCGCGCCTTGGCGGCGATCGAGTTCTGGATCGAGGCGCGAATGCCGGTGACGATGACCTCTTCCACCTGGGTGGAGTCGTCGTCCTGCGACGTGGTCTGGGCCTGAACGGCGCCGGCGCAGGCCAGCAGGGTCAGCACGCCCGCGGCGCCTCCGACCATCAAACGCGCACGCGTGTTGAAACGGTTCCTCATCGTCTTCCTCCCTGCGGTCGTCTCGCGATTCTGATGAAGCGATGCGGACCAGTTGCGCAAAAATATGCAAACTCTGCGCAACCTTGCAAGCCCGTAATGCAGGTGCCGGAATTGGGGCAGGCCCGAAATCCTGCGAATCCGCCTGATATTGCGATGCAACATATACACAGAAGGCGGAAGTTGGCGTTTCCGTTGCCGGATTGACACGGCGATCCGGGCCTGCAAAATCTTGCAAAGAGTTCTGCCGGGCTTTGCATCCGGCAACCGGAAGGGAGGTTTGGAACGATGCCGACATCAGCCCGTCTCGGCCTTCGGCTGGCCGTCGCCCTGACCGCGGGCCTGCTGGCCTCGCCCGCCCTCGCACAGACGCAGGACTATCGCGCGCGCCTGCCCCAGGACGAGGTGATCTATTTCCTGCTGCCCGACCGGTTCGACAACGGCGACGCCTCAAACGACACGGGCGGCATTCCCGGCGGTCGGCTGGACCACGGCTTCGACCCCACGCACGAAGGCTTCTATCACGGCGGCGACCTGGCCGGGATCGAGCGGCGACTGGACTACATTCAAGGTCTGGGCGCGACCGCCATCTGGATGGCGCCGATCTTCAAGAACAAGCCGGTGCAGGGCGAGCCGGGGCGCGAGTTCGCCGGATCGCACGGCTACTGGATCACCGACTTCACCCGCGTCGATCCCCATTTCGGCGACGAGGCGGCGATGCGCGCCCTGGTAGAGGCGGCCCACGCGCGCGGCATGAAAGTCTATATGGACATCGTCGCCAACCACACGGCCGACGTCATCCGCTATCGCGAATGCCCCGCCAACGACTGCGCCTATCGCAGCCGGGCGGACTATCCCTTCACCCGGCGCGGCGGGGTGGACGGCGAGGCGATCAACGAGGGCTTCACCGGCTCGAACTTCGACGCTCTGACCCGCGACGATTACGCCTATACGCCCTACATACCCGCAGGCGAAGAGACGGTGAAGGTCCCCTCCTGGCTCAACGACCCGGCCCTCTATCACAACCGCGGCGACTCGACATTTCGGGGCGAAAGCTCGCTCGATGGCGACTTCGCCGGTCTCGACGACCTGATGACCGAACACCCGCGTGTGGTCCAAGGGATGATCGAGATCTACGGCGACTGGATCGACCGCTATCAAATCGACGGCTTCCGCATCGACACGGCCCGCCATGTGAACCCGGAGTTCTGGCAGGCCTTCGTCCCCGCCATGCTGGCCCGCGCCGAGGCGAACGGCATTCCGAACTTCCACATCTTCGGCGAAGTCTATGACGTCGATCCGGCGGTGACGGCGCGCTTCACCCGCGTCGACGGCTATCCGGCCGTGCTGGACTTCGGCTTCCAGTACACGGTGACCGACATCGTCGCCCGCGACGTGCCGCCCGATCGCCTGGCCAAGGTGTTTTCCTCCGACGCCCTTTACGAGGGCGGCGAGTCCAGGGCGATGGGTCTGCCGACCTTCCTCGGCAACCACGACATGGGCCGAATCGGCGGCTTCATCGCTACGGCCAAACCCGGCGCCTCCGACGGCGAACTGCTGGCGCGCACGACTCTCGCCCACGCCATAATGATGTTCAGCCGGGGAGCGCCCACGATCTATTACGGCGACGAACAGGGATTCACCGGCCGGGGCGGCTATGGCGCGGCGCGTCAGGACATGTTCGAGACCGAGGTCGCCTCCTATCGCGACAACCGGATCGCCGGCGGCGCCCAGGCCCCGTTCTCGGCCGAGGCGCCGCTGTATCGCGCCATTGCTGACATGGCGCGCATCCGTCAGGCTGACGTCCGTCTGCGTCGCGGCCTCCAGACCGTGCGGTTCGCGGCCGAAACGCCCGGCCTGTTCGCCGTCTCCCGCAAGATTCCCGGCGAGGCGGGCGAGACCCTGATCGTCTACAACACCTCCACGTCGCCCATAACCGCCAATATCGAGGTGGACGCCGCCTCCGCCGACTGGTCCTCTTCGCGCGGCGTCTGCCCCGCGACGGCGACCGCTCCCAGGTCGCGATCGAGGCCGCCTGGGGCTTCGGCGAGGGCATCGTCTCCGGCGAGGTCACCCCGGACAGCTTCCTGGTCGACAAGGTCCTCGGCGAGATCGTCCAGCGCACCATCTCCGACAAGGCGGTCGAGTACCGGCTGGGCGACGGCGACCGGGTCGAGCGGGCCGAGGTCGAGGCGGCCCGCCGGACCGCCCCCAGCCTCACCGA
>CAMLNY010000206.1 GCA_946481405.1 uncultured Brevundimonas sp.
CGCCGCGCTGTTCGGCGCGACCACCCTCTGGATCGGGATGACCACCAGCCCGTCCAGCCGCCGCTTCCAGTCCCTGTGCCGGCTCGCGGTGATGAAGCCGATGTAGGGGTAGGCCAGGAAGGCGCCCTTCACTCCTCGGAGGTCCGTCTTCCCGGGGTCGGAGATGCCCGCCTCGGCCCCGCCGGGTTCGTCGAGCGGCAGGGTCATCAGATCCATGATGGCCCAGCCCCCGTGGCTCCAGCCCGCCACGGCGACGCGGGTCGGATCGGCTTCCGGCAGGTCGCCCGCATGGGTCACGGCCGCCATGACGTCGCCTGCCCGCGCCCCGCCGCGCAGCAGGAAGCCGCTGCAGACCAGACTGCGCACGAAGGCCTCCGACCAGCCGCGCGCCTTGAAGCTCTCGACCGTCACCGCCATCCAGCCGGCCTTCGCCGCCGCATCGGCATAGCGATGCAGATGCTCGCGGACGCCGCCGCAGCCGGGGAACATGAGGACGACCGGGAAGGGGCCGGAGCCATCCGGGCGGTGGATGACCAGCGACGGCCTCAGCATCGCCCACCGCTCCGCCAGGGTGGTCATCAGGCGGCGGCGGGAACCGGACGGGGCGCGATCGCCACGTCTTCCAGCAGGGCCTTGAACCGGTCGATGGCTTCCCGTGTCAGTTCGGCGTCGTACTTCATCGGCAGGGCGGTCATCGGCTCGTCGAAACTATGGGTGCCGGGCGCGACCCAGGTCTCGACCTCGGCGCCGCAGTTCCGGACCATCTCGTGCACCCGCTCGGCGTTGCGGACGGTGGTCAGGTGATCGCGCTGGGAGATGACGGCGAGGGTCTTGGGACAATGCCGCCACGGCCGCATGCGGTTCAGGGCCGCGACCCCGACATAGGGATAGGCCAGATAGGTCGCCTTCACTCCCGACAGATCGGCCGTCTCCGCGTCCCGCACGCCCAGCGCCGCGGCGGGGTTGGGGTCGCAGCTCATGGCCTCCATGATGCCCCAGCCCCCGTGGCTCCAGCCGGCGAGGGCGATCTTCGTCTCATCGACGTCGGGCCGCGCCGAGACGCCCTGGAGCGAGGCCACGACGTCGCCGCCCCGCTCCCAGCCGCGCAGGATCAGGCCGGTGCACACCGTGGCCATGGCGAACTGGCGCGACCAGCCTCGGGGCGCATAGGAATCGACGATCACCGCCCGCCAGCCGGCCTCCTTCGCCGCCGCCGCATACATGGGCAGATGGCCTCGCAGGCCGCCGCAGCCGTGAAACAGGATCGCTGTCGGCCGGGGCCGGTCGTCGTCGGGGCCGACGATCTGGATATAGGGCTCCAGCTTCGCCCAGCGGTCGGAGAGGGTGTCCATCGCGCCAGTCTAGGCGTGTCCGTCTCGCGAAGCGATGGAAAGGAAGAGGTCTCTAGGCCGCGACCGGCTGGCGATAGCCCGCGCTGAGGACCGCCGGCTCCTGGAAGGCCAAAGCCTCCCAGTCCAGATCGGGGCGCGGGGCATGGGCGGCGGCCAGAACCGCCCGCAGTTCGGCGGCCGAGGCGACACTCGCCACCACGGCCGCTGCCGGCGGCAGGCCGAGACAGAAGGCCAGCGCCGCCTGCATCGGATCGATCCGGGCCTCGGCCAGACGACGGCGCGTCCGCGACAGGGCCGGACCGTGCCCGGCCAGATGCGGCGGGAGGTTTTCCTGATTGGTGAACAGCAGGCCCCGGGCGAACACCGACGAGACATGCACGTCGACGCCCAGACCGGCGATCTCGCTCAGCACGCCTTCGGTCACCGGTCGCTGGTCCAGAATATTGCAGGGCATCTGCACGACGTCCGGCTGGAAGCGGCGCGCCAGCAGCACGGGCCCGTCCTCCATCGTCGCCATGAAACCGATGCGCTTGTAGAGGCCCTTGTCCTTCAGGGCCGTCATCCGGTCCCACAGGGCGCGCCCCTCGGCCCCGGCCAGATCCGAGGCGCCGGACGCCAGCAGGACATCGCCGCGCGGCAGGCCCATCCGCTCCAGCGAGCGACGGGCGCGGGCCTCGACCCGGTCCAGACCCTCGGACAGCGGCACGGTGCGCACCGACACCGAGAAGGGCGAGGGGAAGGGCCAGGACTGGCCCAGAAGACGTTCGCCGTCGCCGTGCGGGCGGGTGGCGATCAGATTGACCCCGGCATCCCCGGCGGTCTGCAGCAAGGCGCGCATCGCCTCCTCGCGGGCGCCGACCGGAATCGGCAGCGCGCGCTCAGGCTCGGTCACGACCGCGAGGGCCAGCTTCGCGGCCGGGGAAGGGGAGACGCCTGATTTCACCCCCGCACTCTGCACCGGCAATGCTTAAGCGATGCTGAGGGAAACCCTGCGAGTTCCTTACCGGCGGAACGCGACTCGCTCAGTCGGCGTCCGGCTGCCGGTCCGGATGGGCGGCGGCGAAGGCGGGATGGGCCAGCGCCCGGTCCTCGATCGCCGTCAGGGCCGGGAACGGCGTCAGGTCCACATTGAACCGCCGTGCCGAATAGAGTTGTGGGATCAGGTAGCAGTCCGCCAGGGTCGGGGCGTCGCCGTGCAGCCAGCCCGCCCCCTGTTTCGCCGCCAGCGCCGTCAGGGCCTCGAACCCCGGGACCATCCAGCCGCCGGCCCAGTCGTCGATCTGCGTCTGATCCGCGCCGAAGGCCGACCGCAGCTTCGTCAGGACCCGCAGATTGTTCAGCGGATGGATGTCCGAGGCGATCAGCCCGATCATCCCCCGCACCTGCGCCCGGCCGAGCGCGTCCTTCGGCATCAAGGGCGGCTCGGCATAGGTCTCGTCCAGCCATTCCAGGATGGCCGTCGACTGGGTGATGACAGCCCCGTCGACCTCCAGCGCCGGCACCAGTCCTTGCGGGTTCTTCGCCAGAAACGCCTCGGACCGCTGCGCCCCGGTGCGCAGGTCGACCGCCGCCTGTTCGTAGGCGATGCCTTTCAGGTTCAGGGCGATGCGGGTCCGGTAGGCCGCGCTCGAACCGTGAACCTCAGCGTCTCCAGACCGGCGATGGTCGCCTCGACCCGGTCGCCCTTCACCAGCGGCCCGACGCCTTCCGGCGTGCCGGTGAAGATCAGGTCGCCGGGCTGGAGCGCCCACAGGGTCCGCGCCTTCTCCACGATCTCGGCCGGGTTCCAGATCATCTGGTCCAGCGTCGAGCTCTGCTTCGTCTCGCCGTTGACGGTCAGGGCGATGACGCCCGCCGGCTCCGGCAGGACGCCCAGCGTCAGAGTCCCGCAGGGCGCCGACTGGTCGAACCCCTTGGCCGCATCCCACGGCCGGCCTTTTTCCTTGGCCTTCGCCTGAATGTCACGCCGCGTCAGATCGACGCCGACGGCCCAGCCGGCGACCGCGCCGCCCTCGCCGATCGCGGCCACCAGCTCGACCTCGAAATGCAGGTTCTCCGTCACGGTCGGATAGGCCGGATCGCCCCCGTCCACGACCACGGCGTCGGCCGGCTTGGAAAAGAAGAACGGCGGGGTCCGCGACGGATCGCCGCCCATCTCGCGCGCGTGGGCGGCGTAGTTCTGGCCCACGCAGAGGATGCGCCGAACCGGGAAACGTCGCGCGTCGCCGACGATCGGCAGGGACGGGATCGGGGCGGGGTCGAAGAGGTAGGAGGTCATGACGCGCTATAGGCCGCAGGGAACAGGCAGGACGCAATAGGGGTTCGACGCGAGGCCGCTGTCAGGACAGCCGGCCGCTGGCCGTTGGCTGTCTTCCTCGCGACATGCTGCGCCGCGAAGGAACCGCCTCCCTTATCTGGCGTTGACCGGACTAGGGCTGTATCTACGGCAAAGCTGAAAAAATGGAGCGCGGCATCATGGCGACCTCGAAGGCTCGTGAAGACATCAAGAACGACCTGAACACCCTCAAGGAGGACATCAAGGTCGGCGCCCGCGAGGAAACTGCGCGGCTCAAGGCCAAGGCGGCCGAGACCGAGGCCCGCCTGCGCGAAAAGGCCGCCGAGGCGGACGCCCGTCTGCGCGAGCGCGCCGGCGAGATCCGCGAACAGGCCCGCGGCTACTACGATCAGGCCCGCGTGCGCGGCCGTGAATATTACGACGACGCGTCGGAGCGCTTCGACGACCACACCCGGCTCGAGGACTTCGAGGCGATGCGGACCGGGCGCAAGCCGTTCCCGGACGAGCGCCCGGTGGTCGAGCA
>CAMLNY010000207.1 GCA_946481405.1 uncultured Brevundimonas sp.
CTGACCCTCTCCCGCAAGCGGGAGAGGGGACCCGCTCAAGCCGGCACCAGCGGGTCCTTCTTGGCCTCCATCGCCACCTGCCGCTCGGCCCTGACCGTGGCGGACGATGACGGCGACGATGTCTCAGTCGATCTCCTGACCCAGCGTCTGGCCGCGCACGAAAAGGCCGCCTGGATGTTGCGCGCCTCACTTGGTGGTCGCTGACCGATCGGTAATCCGTGGCCCGAAAAGCGCCGTGATGCGGGACGATAGAGCCGGCCTCCCGGCGCCCGGGCGCCGTTGACGCAGAGTTCGATGTCGCTTCCGTTCGCCAACGCCGTCGACTGGACCCGGGTGAAGACCCTGATCCGTCGCTACGCCGCCGCCGCCCCCTCGGCGATCGCGGCGCTGGGCGTGGCCATGGCGGCGAGCTCGACCGTCCGCCCCGCCGGCGACCGCACGGCCGAGGCCGTGGCCCGCGTGACCGAAGGCGATCTGTCGGCGCGCGGCCTCGCCGCCCTCAGCGCCCGGATGGACCCGGCCCAGCTGGCCCTGGCCGTCCGCTTCGACCCTAACGAGAATCGCGCCGCCCTTCTGGGCCTCACGCCGGGCTGGGAAAGCCTGACGCTGGCCGGCCGCCCGACGCTGGATCTCGGCGTCAGCGGTCTGGACGCCCAGAAGCGCAATGCGGCCATGCCCGCCGCCATCGACGCCCTGCGTCCGGCCCGTCCCTTCGTCCTCGCAGCCGCGACGCCGGCCGACCGCGCCCGCGCCCTGCGCTGCCTGACCCAGGGCGTCTACTATGAGGCGGCGCTGGAAAGCACCGAGGGGCAGGAGGCCGTGGCCCAAGTCATCCTGAACCGGGTGCGCGATCCCAACTATCCCAACACCATCTGCGGCGTCGTCTTCGAGGGCGCCGAGCGAACCACCGGCTGCCAGTTCAGCTTCACCTGCGACGGGGCCCTGGCCCAGGCGCCGGTCGGCTGGGCCTGGAACCGCGCCCGCGCTGTCGCGGAACGCGCCCTGGCCGGCTACGTCGCGACCAAGGTCGGCACGGCGACCCACTATCACGCCGACTACGTTCACCCGTGGTGGGCTCCGACGCTCGGCAAGATCACCCAGATCGGGGCGCACATCTTCTATCGCTGGAAAGGTCTGGCGGGCGAGACCGCCTCTTTCAAACAGACCTACGGCGGGCGTGAGCCGGTCATCGACGAGGCCCGCTTCGCCCGTCCGCGCCTGATCCTGCCCGAGCCCGGAGAGGCCGGCGCCGAGGTCGGGCCCGACGACGCCACCGTCCTTGCCCAGGGCGGAATGAACATGCGGACCGTCGAGATCAACGGTCAGACGCGCGTCGTCGGCGTCGCCAGCCTGGGCGGTCGTCGACAGGCCACCGCCGCGGACATCGCCGCCATCAACGCCCGGCTTCAGGCCTTCGAGGCGCCGCCGGTCACGACGACGGCCGCCGCTACCGCCGCGCCTGAGGGAGTCACGGTGATGGACGTCGAGGAAGTCGGCCGTCCGGCCAAGTGATGGACTCCCGACTTAACGACGTGCAACGCCCGGACCGATCAGGCATTTAGAGTCCGACAGGGCCAACGGCCCAGCTTGGAATGAACTCTTGACCGCCGATCTGCCCTGGACCGAGGCCGACCGCCTCGCCGCCCTTCGAAGCTACGGCGTGCTGTACACCGCGTCAGAGGCGGGATTCGACGAGCTTACGAAACTCGCTGCCGACATCTGCGAGGCGCCGACCGCCCTGATCAGTCTCGTGGACAGAGACAGACAGTGGTTCAAGGCTCGCGTGGGTCTGGATGTCCCGGAGACGCCCCGCGACGTCTCCTTCTGCGACCACGCCATGCGTGAGCATGAGGTGATGGTCGTGCCCGACGCCACGGCGGATCCACGCTTTTCCGACAACGCCCTGGTGACCGGCGAACCCTACATCCGCTTCTACGCCGGCGCCGCTCTGGTGTCGGCCGACGGCTTCCCGCTCGGGTCGCTCTGCGTGATCGATTATCGCGCGCGTCCTGATGGCCTGACGGCGCTCCAAGCTCGCAGCCTGAAGGTCTTGGCCGACCAGGTCGTGGCCCAGCTCGAGCTGCGCAAGGCGCTCGCCCAGACCCAGGTGAGCGACGCCAATCTGGCTTCCGCCGACCGGGCGCTGGCCGAGAGCGAGGCCCGCTTCCGCGCTATCGCCGACTCCATGCCCCAGATGGTCTGGTCGACCCTCCCGGATGGCTTTCACGACTACTACAATGCGCGCTGGTACGAGTTCACCGGCGTGCCGGCCGGCTCGACGGACGGGGAGGGCTGGAATGACATGTTCCACCCCGACGACCAGCAGCGGGCGTGGACCGTCTGGCGGCATTCGCTGGAGACCGGCGACCTCTATGAGATCGAATACCGGCTGCGACGTCACGACGGCGTCTATCGCTGGACGCTCGGCCGGGCCACGCCGATTCGCAACGAGGCGGGCGAGATCACCCGCTGGTTCGGCACCTGCACCGACATCGAGGACCTGAAGCGGTCCGAAGAGGGCAAGGACCTGCTCAGCCAGGAGCTGAGCCACCGGATCAAGAACATCTTTGCCGTGGTCTCCTCCCTGATCGCCCTGTCGGCGCGCGAGCATCCCGAGGCCAAGGCCTTCGCCGCCTCGGCCCGCGACCGTATCAACGCGCTGGCTCGCGCGCATGAGTTCGTGCGGCCGCACTCGGAGGTGTCCCAGCCCCTGATGGGCGACACCACACTGCACACCTTCCTCGCGGCCCTGTTCCGCCCCTATGTCGACGGGCAGGGGCGTTCGCGGGTCGTGATCGAGGGCGACGACGCCACCTTCGACGATCAGGCGGCGACCTCTGTGGCGCTGCTGTTCCACGAGCTGGCGACCAATGCGGCCAAGTACGGCGCCCTGTCGGTTCCGGCCGGCTCGGTCCTGTTGCGGACGCGCAACGAGGGCGACCGATTCATCCTGACGTGGACGGAGCGAGACGGGCCGCCAGTGACCGGAAAACCCGCAAGGCAAGGATTTGGCTCAGCTTTGTCGGCCCTGTCTGTGGAGGGACAGTTGGGCGGACGATTGGAACGAAGATGGGAGGAGGGTGGTTTGGTCCTCGAAGCCGACCTCCCCGCGACCGCCCTGTCGCGTCGTCGGGCGGCTCGCAAACAAAGCTGAAACCAAAGACCGGCGTTCCGCGTTTGGTGCGTCTGGAAGACCACAAGACCATGACTGCGCGTATCCTGATCATCGAAGACGAGGCCCTGGTGGCCATGGAACTCCGCTTCGTGCTGGAGGACCTGGGTCACGACGTCGTCGCCACCGCCGCCGATGCGAAGACGGCGCGATCGATTGCAGCCGAGACGGACATCGATCTGGCCCTGGTCGACATTCACCTGTCCGATGGTCCGACCGGCATCGATCTGGGTCGCGAACTGGGTCAGGAGATGGGGGTGACGGTCGTCTTCATGACCGCCAACCCGGGCATGGTGCGCAACGGCGTGGCCGGGACCATCGGCGTTCTGTCCAAGCCGACCGACGAACGGGCCGTGCAGACAGCCGTTGACTATGCGCTGCGTCGTCGTCAGGGCCAGCCGGTCGACTACGCCCCGCCCGAGCTTCAGATCTTCGCCCGCTAGCTCAGGCGATCACCAGGCCCCGATCTTCTCCGCCTCATGGTGGCTGATCGGGTGGTGAGCCTTTGCGTGGTCTTCCTCGGCGAGGAACCGGACGGCCTCCAGCGCGGCCATACAGCCCATGCCGGCGGCGGTGACGGCCTGACGGTAGACATCGTCGGTGA
The DNA here is from genome assembly GCA_946481405.1 of uncultured Brevundimonas sp. The sequence goes on from CAMLNY010000207.1 coordinate 3,777, forward strand.
CGTCGCCGGCGGCATAGCAGCCCTCGATACTGGTCGAGGCCGTACCCGGCTTCACGACCAGATAGCCGCCCTGTTTGGTCTCCAGTTGGCCCTTGAACAGTTCGGACGACGGGGCGTGGCCGATGGCGATGAAGACGCCGTCGGCCTGGACTTCCTGCGTGGCGCCGGTCTGGGCATGCTTCAGACGGACGCCGGTGACGTTGGAGGCGACGCCGTCGGTCTGGCCCAGAACCTCGTCGACCGCGTGGTTCCAGATGACCTCGATCTTTGGATTGGCGAAGAGGCGGTCCTGCAGGATCTTCTCGGCGCGGAACTCGTCCTTGCGGTGGACGACGGTGACCCTCGCCGCGAAGTTGGTGAGAAACAGCGCCTCTTCCACGGCCGTATTAC
>CAMLNY010000208.1 GCA_946481405.1 uncultured Brevundimonas sp.
CGAGGCCGAGGACCAGCTGCGCGCCTTCCTGATGTCGTCCCATGCCCGAGGCCTGCGCGCCGTTCTGGTCGTCACCGGTCAGGGACGGCGGGGCGGCGGGATCATCCGCGCCTCCATTCACGAATGGCTTCAGGGCCACGCCCTGCGCGGCGTGGTGTCCGGTTTCGCCACGGCCCACCGGCGCCACGGCGGCGACGGCGCATTTTACGTCACATTGAAGCGCCAGACTTGAGGCGGAGGACCGAAATGCCCGCAAACCGCCGCCCTGTCTGGATTCTGGCCGCCCTGCTCGCGAGCGTGGCGACGCCGGGTCTGGCCTGCACCCTGCCTCCGCCCGCCTCTGCGGAGGTTCTGGCCGAACGTGTCAGAAACTATCAGGGCGAGCTTTGGGAGCGGTCCGACGCCGTGTTTCTGTCCGAGGCCAGTGCCTTCGAACGCATCGCCATTCCGGGCGGCGACGGGTTCAGCGCGACACTCGTGCCGTCGCTGGCGCTGAAGGGCGATCTGCCGGCCGAGCGGATCGGCATCCGCCACACGACCTTCACCAGCTGCGGCCCCATTCCCTTCCTGCCGGCCCTGTCGGGTCGCGAGGGCGAGTGGTTCGTGACTTTCGCGCGCCAGCTGCCGTCCGGCCTGTCGGTCGACGCCACCGTGCCGGTCGGGGAGCTGATCGAGCCCGAGGCCCTGCGCGCCTGGCGCAAGCCCGAGACCCCCGAAACCTAGGCCGTTAGCGTCAGGCCGTTCTGGGCGGCCAGATCGGCCAGCTTGACCATCGGACGCGGGCCCCAGTGGGCGATGACCTCCGAAGCGGCCAGCGAGCCCAGCTTGCCCGACTGTTCCAGCGTCAGGCCGCGCGCCACGCCCAGCAGGAAGCCGGCGGCGTATTGATCACCCGCGCCCGTGGTGTCCTGAACCTTGGCGACCGGATAGGCGGCGACGGCGACGCGCTGATCGCCCGAAATGATGACCGAGCCGTGCTCGCCGCGCGTAACGGCGGCGATCTCAACCATGGCGGCCAGTTTCGAGGCGGCGGCGTCGAAGTCCTCGGTCTCGAACAGGGCGGCCAGTTCGCCTTCGTTGGCCAGGACGATGTCGGCCGACTGTTCGATGAACTCCAGCAGCTCAGTACGCCAGCGGGCGACGACGAAAGTGTCCGACAGGGTGATGGCGACCTTGCGGCCCGCGGTGTGAGCGGCGGCGGCGGCGGCCTCGAAGGCGGCGCGGGCCGGGGCCGGGTCGAACAGATAGCCTTCCAGATAGACGATCTCGCTGGCGCCGATCAGGGCCGCGTCGATGTCCTCGACGCCCAGCTGGTTCGCGGCGCCCAGGAAGGTGCACATGGTGCGCTGGCCGTCGGGGGTGACGTTGATCAGGCAGCGGCCGGTGCCGGCGCCGCCTTCCAGAACCGGGGTGTCGAAATGCACCCCCGAGGCGCGGATGTCGTGGGTGAAGACCCCGCCGAGCGTGTCCGGCGCCACCTTTCCGACATAGGCCGCGCGGCCGCCGAAGCTGCCCACGCCCGCCACCGTATTGCCGGCCGAGCCGCCCGAAGCCTCCACGCCCGCCGCCATGGCGTCGTACAGGGCCGCGCTCTGGGTCTCGTCGACGAGCTGCATCGAGCCGGGCGTCAGTGACTGGGCGGTCAGGAAGGCGTCGTCGCAAGGCGACAGGACGTCGACGATGGCGTTGCCGACGGCGCAGACGTCGTATCGGGCGGTGTTCTGGGTCATGCCGCGCCCTTAGCCGCCGCACGGCGTTCCGGCTAGCCCCCGCGTTACCGAACCTTCACTTGCGGGCGGGTTCCGTGTCCGCATGATCGCGCCCCACCCCGGAGATCGAGATGTTGCTGAGCCTGATCGCGGCCCTGACCCTGCAGACCGCCCCGCCGACCGTCGTCCCCGACGGCGGCCGGATCAGCGAGGAGCGGAAATGCTTCACCCTGTCGATGACCCGCGACGGGACGACCCGCCCGATCGGGGTCACCTGGCAGACGGTGGAACGCGATACCGTCGACGGCCGGCCCGTCCTGCGCATGGTGGTGCATCAGTCGGTCAACGGCGGCGCCTTCGACATGCGCGATGAGTTCGTGCTGGAGGCGGCGACCCTGCGGCCGATTTCGCTGGTGAACACGCGCCAGGGTCAGGTCCATGTCCGCGCGACCTATGGTCCCGACAGGATCACAGGCGAGCGGATCGAGAACGGCGTCTCCACCCCCATCGAGGTCCCCCTGACCGGTCCGGTGTGGGAGGGCAATCTGTTCGGCCAGACCTTCGCCGCCCTGCCCCTGGCCGAGGGCGCGTCCTTCGAGCTTCCCTACTGGCAGTACGACAAGGGTTTCGGGACCTTCACCGTCCGCGTCACCGGGACCGAGACCGTGCGCACCCCCGACGGCCGCATCGACGCCTGGCTGGTGGAGGCGAGCGCCACGGCCGGCCAGACCCTGACCTGGCTGATTTCCACTTCGGGAAACCGCGAATTGGGCTATCGGGCCGCGCAAGGATCGCAGGCCCTGGGCGGCGATTGTTCCGCGCTGGAGACTGTCCCCTGACCCGCATCGCCGTCCTGACGCCCGCCGCCGACGATCCCGCCTACAAGAGCCATTGGCCCGTCGTGCTGGAGCGGCTGGCGACCGCCCTGAAGACGGCCGATGTCGAGGTGGTTCCGACCGCCTGGACCGACCACGTCGCGGACGCCTCGGGTCTGACGGACTTCCCTCTGGTGCTGGGCGTCCTGACCTGGGGCTACTACGAGCGTCACTCCGACTGGCTGGCGGCGACCACGCTGTGGGGCGAGGCCGGGGTGCGGATCGCAAATCCGGCGACGGTGCTGGGCTGGAACTCGGACAAGGCCTATCTGCGCCGGCTGGAGGCGGCGGGCGTGCCGATCCCGCCAACGGCATGGAGCGATGCGGTCACGCAAGCCGAGGCCGACGCGGCTTTCGACCGGTTCGGAACCGGGACGCTGGTGATCAAGCCGACCGTCTCGGGCGGGGCGTGGAAGACGGTGAAGCTGTCGCGCGGCGAGACCCTGACCGACGCTCCCGACGGCGCGGCCATGATCCAGCCCTTCATCCCCGAGGTCGCGGCCGAGGGCGAACTGTCCCTGCTGTTCTTCGGCGGCCGCTTCAGCCATGCGGTGATCAAGACGGCCAAGGCCGGCGACTTCCGCATTCAGTCCCAGTACGGCGGGACCTATGTGAATGTGCCCGAGCCCCCGGCCGGCGCGATCGAGCTGGCCGAACGGGTGCTGGCCGCCATCGACGAACCCCTGCTCTATGCGCGGATCGACATGGTCGAAACGGGCGGCCAATGGGTCCTGATGGAAGCCGAGCTGATCGAGCCCGATTTCTATCTTTCGCAGGCTCCGGACGGCGGTCGCCTGTTCGCCGAGGCGGTCAGGACGCGGCTGGCTTCCGGCGGGTGACGATCCAGGCCACGACGATCAGCACCGCCAGTCCGCCGAACGCCTTGGCCGAGGTCGCCGGGTCCTCGACCACGAAGACCACCAGCAGGGTGGCGTTGATGACGAGGGCGATCAGGGCCGGCAGGGGATAGAGGGGCATCTTCCACGGCCGCTCCAGCCCCGGCTCGCGCATCCGCACCACGATCGCCGCCGCGTTGACCAGCACGCTCATCGCCGCCAGCAGGGAGGTCGAGAAGGCCAGCAGGGTCTCATAGACGCCGATCGTCGCCAGCAGACCTCCGGTCAGGACGGTGGCGATCAGGGCCAGCCGGGGCGTGCCGTTCGTGGCCACCGCCGACAGGCCGGGCACCTGATATTCGCGCGCCATGGCGAACAGGACGCGCGGGAAGACCATCACCATGGCGTTCAGGATGGTCACCAGCGAGATCAGGCTGACCGCCGTCACCACCGGCCCGGCCGCCGCCCCGAACACCCGCCCGGCCGCGTCGGCGGCGACGAGGTTCGACCCGGCCATCTCCGCCGGGGTCAGGACGTTCAGATAGGCCATGTTGGCCAGCACATAGATGACCGTCACGACGGCGATGCCGGAGAAGGTGGCCTTGGCGATGCTGCGGCCCGGGTCGACCACCTCCTCGCAGAAATAGGCCGCGCCGTTCCAGCCGTAGTAGGTGCCCGAGATGGCCCTGAGCGCCATCACCACCCCGCCGAATGTCAGGGCCACGGCCGTCGCCGGATCGACCTC
>CAMLNY010000209.1 GCA_946481405.1 uncultured Brevundimonas sp.
AAGGTCGTCGGTCACCGCACAGACCATGACGCCGGTGGCGATGGCCAGATTCAGGCTGTCGGCGCGACCGCGCATGGGGATCTTCACATTGACGTCGCAGGCGGCGGCGAGGGCGTCGGTCAGGCCCGCCTGTTCATTGCCCATCAGGATCAGGGTCGGCCTGGCGTAGGCGGCGCGGCGATGGTCGACCGTGGCGTCCAGGCGGGTGCCGACGACGCTGCCGGGCCAGGTCTCGCGCCAAGCGAGGAACTCGGCCGGGGTGGCCTTGGCGATGGCGACCGCGAACACCGAGCCCATGGTGGCGCGGACGGCTTCGACCGAGGGATCGACGCAGTCGCCGATGAGGATGACCCCGCCGCAGCCCGCCGCATCGGCGGTGCGGATGATGGTGCCGAGGTTGCCGGGATCGCGGACCTGTTCCAGGGCGACCCAGGCGGGGGCGCTCTTCGGTTCGATGGCGGAGAGCGGCGTGTAGGCCTGTTCGAAAACGCCCAGCACGGTCTGGGGATTCTCGCGACGACTGATCTTCTCGAGGATCGGGTGGGTGACGACGACGATCTCACCACCGGCCTTGAGGGTCTCTGCCCTTGCGCGATCCAGAAGCGGATGGGGGCGGGCCTCCATGCCGACGAGGAGCCTCTTCGGGACGCGGCCTTGATCCAGAGCCTCGCCGATGAACTTCAGGCCTTCGGCGAGGAAGAGGCCGGTGGCCTCGCGCTCCTTGCGCATATGCAGGGCGCGGACGGCCTTGACCGTGTCGTTGGTCAGGGAGGTGATCAGGCGGTCGCTCATCCGGCCGACCAGCGGGCGAAGAAGCTGAGGCCGATGGCGCGGGCGTCGGGGCCGGCTTCGGACAGGGCCAGTTCGCCCCAGTCGATGCGGCCACCCCGATCGGCGGTGGCCTCGCGCATCTGGTGGGCCAGGGACAGGCCGGAGATGCGGGCGGCGTAGGCGTTCAGCAGCAGGAAGTCGGCGTCGTCGGCCAGGAGAGCGGCGCAGTCCGCGAGCAGGCCGGGCATGTCCTCGAACAGGCGCCAGACCTCGCCCGTCGGGCCACGGCCGTACTTCGGCGGGTCGAGGATGATGCCTTGATATTTGGCGCCGCGACGAACCTCGCGGGCAACGTATTTGCGGGCGTCCTCGACGATCCAGCGGATGGGCAGGTCGCTCATGCCGGACACTTCGGCGTTCTCGCGGGCGTAGGCGACGGACTTCTTCGACGCGTCGACGTGGGTGACTTCGGCGCCGGCCGAAGCGGCCGCCAGCGAGGCGACACCAGTGTAGCCGAAGAGGTTCAGGATGCGCGGCTTCTGAAGCTGTCGGATGCGCGCATCCAGCCACTCCCAGTTGGCGGCCTGTTCCGGAAAGAAGGCGAGGTGCCGGAAGGGGGTGAAGCGGCCGATGAATTTCACATCGCGCCAGGCGAGCGGGAAGGCGTCGATGGCGCCGTGTTCATCAAATCGCCAGCGGCCGGCGTCCTCTTCCTCCTGCTGGGGGTCGAAGACGGCGTTGGCGTGATCGAAGGCGGAGGCGTCGCGGGGCTTCCAGAAGCACTGGGGCTCGGGGCGGACGACGGTCCAGGGCCCGTAGCGCTCCAGCTTGCGACCGTCGCCGCTGTCCAGCAGGGCGTAGTCCGACCAGCCGCGCGTGACGAGGGTTTCGGGCGTGGGGGAGAGGACGGGCGGCATCGGCATCGCCTTAGGCTGTCAGGCGGCCTCGCGTCCAGCATCGACCTCCGCCAGATCGGCGATGATCAGGGCCGGGTCGCGCCGGTGGCGGGTCTTGTCCCAGGCGAAGGGGGCCGTCGAGAGCCGCCAGACAGCATGAACGAAGGCGAGCGACAGAAGCGACCAATAGGCGGGCGCCAGCGCCATATCGGCGGGGCCGTAGGGGACGCCGGCGCGTCGTGCGCCGACCTTGCCTGTGATCCAGGCGACGACGACGCCTACACCCAGAACGGCGAGGGCGAACTTCGGCGACATCGGGGGCACCCCTTGGGCGAGGGCGACGGCGACGGTGGCGAAGACCCAAGCGAGGGACAGGGCATGGGCGGATGCGGCGGCGAGCGACATGCCGAGCGTCATCGTCAGGGCGAGAAGACCGCGCCAGCCGAGGCCCGTCAGGGACCGGGTATGCACGCCCCAGGTCTGCATGAATCCCTTCAGCCAGCGGGTGCGCTGTGGCAGCCAGTCGACGATCTCGCCGGGCGGGGTCTCCCACGTCGGGCGGTGAATGACGCCCAGGCGGTAGCCGGAGCGCCAGAGCCGGAAGCCGAGATCGGCGTCCTCGGTGACATTGTGGGCGTCCCAGCCGCCGACGGCGCGCAGGGCGGAGACGCTGAAATGGTTGCTGGTGCCGCCGAGCGGGAAGGGCAGGCCGAGCCGCGCCATGCCGGGCAGGGTGACCTCGAACAGGGCCGCGTATTCGACGGCGAACTGACGGTCGAGAAAGGGGCTGACGGAGTCGGCGGGCGGTCGTATGCGGAGCGGCGCCTGAAGGGTGGCGAGGCGGCCGGAGCGATCGTCGGCGAAGCGGGCGGCGGCTTCCTGCAGCTGCAGCGGGTCGGGATCGTCCTCGGCGTCGTAGACGGTCAGCAGCCGCCCGGATGAGGCGGCGAGACCGACGTTCAGGGCGGCGGGCTTGGTGCGGGGGCCGCCGGGCGGCACGACCAGTACGGTGAGCCAGGCCGGAAGATGACATTCGGCGGCGGCCGCGAGAGTGGCGTGGTCGTGGGCCTCCAGCAGCAGGAAGCCTTCGAGCCGGTGGCGCGGATAGTCGATGGCATCGAGGCGAGCGACGAGCTGCGGCAGGACCTCCGCCTCGTCCAGCAGGGCGGCGAGGATGGTGTAGCGCGGGAGGTCTGACGCCGCCGGCGGGTCGGGTTCGCCGGTCATACCCGCGACGATCAGCAGGCCGCGCCAGGCAGCGGCGATCAGGAAGACGCCTTGGCCGAGCCCGATCAGGATCGCGCCGGTGACGGAAGCCTGGAGGGTCAGGCCCCAGCTGAGAGCCGCCGCGCCGGTTACGGCGACGAGCCACTGGCCGCGACTTAACGATCGCCTGTCCGCGCGGTGCGGAAAGGCGCGGTCGGCGATCCGATTGCCGGCCTCCATGCGCGTCATGGTTACCGACCTATCTTGAGGTTGTGCTTTCGGCAAGGCGTTGGCGCTGTCGCGGCATTGGCGCTATTCAGGGTCGAGTCGGGTCCCGTCGCCCGGCGGGTCGCCTTCAGGGAGTTCGGCGTGTCGGCTGAATCCGTCGTTTCCTCCACCGCGTCGCGTTCCACCCGCAAGCCGAAGGGCGAGGGTCATGCGCGCAGGGCCGAGATCCTGGAGGCCGCCGAACGGATCTTCGTGGAAGTCGGATACGAAGGCGCGACCATCCGGCGGATCGCCGACGAGGTCGGTCTGTCGTCGACGGCACTCTACATGCACTTCGCCGAGAAGAGCGAAATCCTGCACGAGATCTGCCGGCTGGCGTTCGCGCGGTTGCAGATGGCGAACGCCGCCGTGGTGGCCGAAGGCGGGCCGCCGGAGGTCGTGCTGAGGAAGCTGATGGAGGCCTATGTGGACTTCGGATTCGAAAACCCCAACGCCTATCGCCTGACCTATCTGACCCGCCCGGTGGAGGCTCGTGACGGGGCCCAGAGCGCGGCCCAGATGCTGGGCGGCGAGCTGTTCCGGGCGTTCGAGGCGATCGTGGTCGAGGCGGGCGAGGCCGGGCGTCTGCGCGGCGAGGCGCGGGCGACGGCCCAGACCCTGTGGGCCGGTTCGCACGGGATCGTCTCCCTGATGATCACCAAACCCTATTTCGACTGGGTCGACCGCAAGGTGCTGACCAGGACGATGCTGGACGCCCTGTTCGTCGGCTTGCTGAAGCCCTGATCAGGGCGTGTACGGACGGGGGCCATTGTAGCCCCGGGCGATGTCCGACGAGGTCGACAGGGGCGCCGATCCGCCGTTCAGACGGGCCTTGTAGACGGCCATGTTCTCCATCACCCGCATCATGTAGTTGCGCGTCTCGGTGAAGGGGGCACACTCGATGAAGTCGACGGGATCGATCCCGCCCCCCGCGACGCCGCCGCGCGGATCCCCGCATCGGGCCACCCACTGGGGCGGGCGCGCCGGGCCGGCGTTGTAGCCGACCGTGGT
>CAMLNY010000210.1 GCA_946481405.1 uncultured Brevundimonas sp.
TAGGCGTAACTCTGTATCGGCCGGACTTCCAGCGTGTCCTCATGGATCGCCCCGATCGCCTGGGCCGCGGCCAGAGCCCCGGCGGCGGTGGTGTAGTAGGGCACCTTGGTCATCAGGGCCGAGCGGCGCAGGCTGAAGCTGTCCTGCAGCGACTGCTTGCCTTCGGTGGTGTTGATGACCAGCTGGACGTCGCCGTTCTTGATCGCGTCGACGATGTTCGGACGGCCTTCCAGCACCTTCTTAACATAGCCGACCGGCAGGTTCTGGGCCGTCAGATAGGCGTGGGTCCCGCCGGTGGCGATGACCTCGAAGCCCTGTTTCAGCAGCGGGCGACCGCCTCGACGATGAAGGGCTTGTCGTCGTCCTTCACCGACACGAAGGCGCAGCCCGAGGTCGGCAGCTGCGTGCCGCCGCCGATCTGCGACTTGGCGAAGGCGCGGGCGAAGGCGGGGGCCATGTCGGCCTCGCCCGGACGCTTGAAGTCCAGTCCCATGACCTCCCCGGTCGAGCGCATTTCCGGGCCCAGGATGGTGTCGACCCCGGCGAAGCGGGCGAACGGGAAGACCGCTTCCTTGACCGCGATATGGTCGTAGGGGACGTCCTTCAGGCCGAAGGATTTCAGCGGAACCCCGGCCATCACCTTGGCGGCAATGGCGGCAACCGGCTGGCCGATGGTCTTGGCCACGAACGGCGCCGTGCGCGAGGCGCGCGGGTTCACTTCCAGTACGAAGATGCGCGGGTTTTCGCCGTGCGGTTCCTCGATGGCGAACTGGACGTTCATCAGGCCGCGCACCTTGAGCGCGCGGGCCATGGCCTCGGTCTGGCGCTTCAGCTCGGCGACCGTCTCGGGCTTCAGCGACCACGGCGGCATCGAACAGGCGCTGTCGCCCGAGTGGACGCCGGCTTCCTCGATGTGTTCCAGAACGCCGGCGACGAAGACCGTCTCGTCGTCGCACAGGGCGTCGACATCCACCTCGGTGGCGCGGTTCAGATAGTGGTCGATCAGGACCGGATCGTCGCCCGACACCTTCATCGCCTCGCCGACGTAGCGGTCCAGGCCCTCGCGATCGTGGACGATCATCATGCCGCGTCCGCCCAGCACATAGGAGGGGCGCAGTACGACGGGATAGCCGACCCGTTCGGCTTCATCGGCGGCTTCCTGGGCCGAGCGGGCCAGGCCATTCGGCGGCTGCTTCAGACCGATGTCGTTCAGCATCTGCTGGAACCGCTCGCGGTCCTCGGCCAGGTCGATGGAGTCCAGCGACGTGCCGAGGATCGGAATACCGTCCTCATGCAGGGCATGCGCCAGCTTCAGCGGCGTCTGGCCGCCGAACTGGACCACCACCCCGATCAGTTCGCCCTTGGACCGCTCGACCTCGATCAGCTCCAGGACGTCCTCGGCCGTCAGCGGCTCGAAATACAGCCGGTCGGAGGTGTCGTAGTCGGTCGAGACGGTCTCCGGGTTGCAGTTGACCATGATGCTTTCGACGCCGATGTCCGCGAAGGCGAACGCCGCGTGACAGCAGCAGTAATCGAACTCGATCCCTTGCCCGATCCGGTTCGGCCCCCCGCCCAGAATGATGGCCTTCTTCTTGTCTGAAGGCTCTGATTCATCAGCCGGAATCTGACCCAGAGCGCCGGTCTCATAGGTCGAATACATATAGGCGGTGGCCGAGGCGAACTCGGCCGCGCAGGTGTCGATCCGCTTGAACACCGGGCGCACCGACAGGCCCCGGCGCGCGTCGCGCACGGCCTTTTCGGTCGAACCCGTCAGGGCGGCCAGACGGGCGTCGGAGAAGCCCATGGCCTTCAGCTTGCGGAAGGCGGTCGCCTCGGTCGGCAGGCCCTGCACCCGGACATGGCCTTCGGTGCGGACGATCTCGGCGATCTGGCGCAGGAACCACGGCTCGTAGGAACAGGCGGCCTGGACCTCCTCGACCGACAGGCCGTGGCGGAAGGCCTGGGCGATGACGCGGATGCGGTCCGGCGTCGGCTGGCCCAGCGCCCGCACAACGGCGGCGCGGATCGAGGCGTCGTCGCCGTCTCCGTCCGTGCCCTCGATCTCGACCTCGTCGAAGCCCGACAGGCCGGTTTCAAGACCGCGCAAGGCCTTCTGCATCGATTCCTGGAAGGTCCGGCCGATGGCCATGACCTCGCCGACCGACTTCATCGAGGTGCCCAGCAGGGGCTCCGAGCCCGGGTATTTCTCGAAGGCGAAGCGCGGGATCTTGGTGACGACATAGTCGATCGACGGCTCGAACGAGGCCGGCGTCACCTGGGTGATGTCGTTCTGAAGCTCGTCCAGGGTGTAACCGACGGCTAGACGGGCGGCGACCTTGGCGATGGGGAAACCGGTGGCTTTCGACGCCAGCGCCGAAGAGCGCGACACGCGCGGGTTCATCTCGATCACGACCATGCGGCCGTCGACTGGATTGATAGCCCACTGCACGTTCGATCCGCCGGTCTCCACGCCGATCTCGCGCAGGACGTTGATCGAGCCCGTGCGCATGCGCTGGTACTCTTTGTCGGTCAGGGTCAGGGCGGGGGCCACGGTGATCGAGTCGCCCGTGTGCACGCCCATCGGGTCCACGTTCTCGATGGAGCAGACGATGATGCAGTTGTCCGCCTTGTCGCGGACGACCTCCATTTCATACTCCTTCCAGCCCAGCACCGATTCCTCAATCAGGACTTCGGTCGTGGGGCTGAGGTCGAGGCCGCGCAGGACGATTTCCTCGAACTCCTCGCGGTTGTAGGCGATGCCGCCGCCGGTGCCGGCGAGCGTGAACGACGGACGGATCACGGCGGGCAGGCCCACGAACTCCAGCCCGTCCAGCGCCTCTTCCATCGAGTGCGCGGCCTTGGAGCGAGGGCTTTCCAGACCCAGCTTGTCCATGGCGTCGCGGAATTTCTGGCGGTCCTCGGCCTTGTCGATGACCTCGGCCCTGGCCCCGATCATCTCGACGCCGTACTTCTTCAGGGCGCCCGACGCATCCAGCGCCAGCGCCGTGTTCAGCGCCGTCTGCCCGCCCATCGTCGGCAGGAGAGCGTCGGGACGCTCCTTCTCGATGATCTTCTCGACCATCTCCGGCGTGATCGGCTCAATATAGGTCGCGTCCGCCAGCCCCGGATCGGTCATGATCGTGGCGGGGTTGGAGTTGACCAGGATCACCCGGTACCCCTCCGCCTTCAGCGCCTTGCACGCCTGCACGCCCGAGTAATCGAACTCGCAGGCCTGCCCGATCACGATCGGCCCCGCCCCGATGATCAGGATCGACTGAATGTCCGTACGTTTGGGCATCTCAGCCTCCTCTAGTTCGTCACGACCGCGCACTCCCAGCCGTCGTAGTCGAGCTGGAAGGCCGCGGCCCAGGATTGCATCATGGCGCTGACGGGGGCGAAGGACGCCTCGTCGACCGCCATGGTCGTTTCAAGAATGGTGGCGTCGTCCTGACCCCGGGTCACGAACCCCGCGCGCCGCGCGACCTCATTAAGGTCGTCGTGGTCCCCCTCGCCGTAGAAGTAGAACAAAGTATGGCGCGGCGTGATCCCAGTATCCCCATGCGTCAGCAAGGCCGCGCGGATGGCGGCGTCACGCTCCTCGTGGCTGATCGCAGGGTCGTGCAGGACGGTCTCTCGCTCGCGCGCGGACGGCCGGCGGCGCCCTTCGGCGGGCCGGTGACGTTCGGGTTGTCGGTTAAGCGGCCCGTTTAGAGGGGGCTGCCTCTCGGGGCAAGCCGGCTTTCTCGTGACTGCATGGCCACACCCGTCCGCGTCATTGCGTCACGGAGGCCCCTGAAGCCCGAGGAATTATGGCTATTCGGTTGCCAAATTGAGGGCGGCGAGGGCAAGATCAAAACTTGCGTCAGGTCTACTGACGAATTCTGACTTTACGGAGTGAACGCGATGCTTTTCCGCAACCGACTGCGCCAGTCCTCGGCGATCGCGTCAGGCCTTTTCGCGGCGTTGATGGTGGCGGGTCCTGCGTTCGCCCAGAACGCTTCGCCCCCGCCCCAGGATCCCGATGAGGAAGAAGCCACGACGGTCGAGGAGGTCGTCGTCACCGGTTCGCGCATTCCCACCAATGAATTTAACAGCGCCTCGCCGGTCCAGATCCTGACTTCGGATCGGGCCCAGCAGCGCGGTCTTA
>CAMLNY010000211.1 GCA_946481405.1 uncultured Brevundimonas sp.
GAGGCCAGGGACGGTTCGAAGAGCTATTGGGCGCTGGCCCATCCGTCCGATACTCCCGACTTCCACCACTCCGATTCCTTTGTACTGGACCTGCCATGAAGTTCGGCATCGACCGCGTTCTTTCGGAACCCGAACTGCTGGCCGCGCTGAAGGGGAGGCGGGTGGCCCTGGTGGCGCATCCGGCCTCGGTGACGGCGGACCTGACCCATTCGATCGACGCCCTGATCGCGGCGGAGGTGAACATCACCGCCGCCTTCGGTCCCCAGCACGGGATGAAGGGCGACCTGCAGGACAATATGATGGAGAGCCCGGACTATACCGATCCGGTCCACGGCTTCCCCGTCTTCAGCCTCTATGGCGAGGTGCGTCGGCCCCGTGGCCAGTGGATGAACACCTTCGACATCGTCCTGATCGACCTTCAGGACCTGGGCTGTCGCATCTACACCTTCATCACGACCCTGCTCTACATGCTGGAAGCTGCGGGTGAGCACGGCAAGGAGGTCTGGGTGCTGGACCGGCCCAATCCGGCCGGGCGGCCGGTTGAGGGGAGCACTTTGATCAATGCGCTGGTCGGCTGGTCGCGCGGCCCCGCGACCGTGCGCGGCAACGTCCGGCTGGGCGGCCGGTCGAGGGAACGCTGCTGCTGCCCGGGCAGGAGAGCTTCGTCGGCGCCGGGCCGATGCCTATGCGGCACGGCCTGACCCTGGGCGAACTGGGCCACTGGTTCATCGACCACTTCAAGCTCGATGTGGCCTATCGGGTCGTCGAGATGCAGGGTTACGACCCGGAGGCCGGGCCGGGTTACGGCTGGCCGCTCGGCGAACGGGCGTGGATCAACCCCAGTCCCAACGCGCCGAACCTGTCGATGGCGCGCGCCTATCCGGGCACGGTGATGGTCGAGGGCGCGACGATTTCCGAGGGCCGCGGCACGACCCGACCGCTGGAGCTGTTCGGCGCACCCGACATCGACGCCCGCGCCGTGATCGCCGAGATGAAGGCCTTTGCGCCGGAATGGGTGAAGGGCTGTGTCCTGCGCGATATCTGGTTTGAGCCGACCTTCCACAAGCATGTCGGCCAGCTGTGTTCGGGCGTGCAGATCCACGTCGAGGGGCCGCACTACGACCACGCCGAGTTCCGGCCGTGGCGGGTGCAGGCGCTGGGGTTCAAGGCGATCCGGCGGCTCTATCCCGACTACGACCTGTGGCGGGACTTTCCGTATGAATATGCGTTCGGGAAGCTGCCGATCGACGTGATCAACGGCGGGCCGGCGCTGCGGGAATGGGTGGACGATCCGAACTCCACCGCCGCCGATCTGGACGCGGTCGCCGGGCCGGACGAGGCGGCCTGGGTCGAGACGCGCAAGCCGTATCTGATCTACTGACCTAGAACCGCCGCGCGAGGCCCACGCCGAATTCCACGTCGGGGCTGTCGTCGGTGAGGCCGAAGTTGAGGCCGAAGTCGATCTGGGCGTCGGGCAGGAAGGCGGGGGTCCAGATGGCGACGAGGTCTGCGCTGGCCATTGTAGTTTCGCCCAGCGGATCGTCATCGCGGCTGACCCAGAGCTCGGCGCCCAGGATCCAGTCGCCGAGATCGCGATCGACGTCCACGGCGAAGGACCAGGCCGCGTGAGAGCCCTCGCCGTCCTCATCGCGGACGATGTCGAGATAGGGCGACAGGCCCAGACCCCAGTCGTTGCCGAGGTCGACGGAGACGGGGACGACCACGCCGCCCTCGATGCCGCTGGCGCGGACCTCGTCGCCGCCGGTCGGGACGGTGGCGTAGCCCATGAGGGCGACGGAGAAGCCTTCGCCGTCCGGGCGGATCAGGCCCTGACGCACGGCGAGGAACAGGTCGCCCATGCCCTCGGCGACGTCCTCCAAGCCCGTGGCGAGATCGGTGACGGTCTCCCGCTCGAAGGCGGTGACGCCGACCTGAACCTCAGTGGCCGGGCCTACGCCGAAGCGGGCGGTGATGGAGCCGGCGGACCAGCTGTCGACCTCGGTCGCGTCATCCTCCTGGCGCGCGCCGTCGAAGACGCCGACCTCGATCTGGACGTGGCCCTGATCGAGCACGCAGCTGGCCGCGCCCTTGCCCGGGCGGTCGGCGCAGAAAGGGCGCACGCTGGCGTCCGGCGTGGTCTGGGCGACGGCGGGGGCGCTGAACAGGATCGGGGCGATCAGCAGAAGGGAAAGGAGGCGCATTCGAATCTCCGTTGTCTGTCGCATACTCCCGCCACGCTTCCAGCGATGTCTCGCCAGCGCCACATTAGTCGCCGAACCTTCGCCGTGGAGGGTTGTCGATGATCGAACTCGTACTGGCAGCCGCTGTCGCCGTTCAGGGCCTGACGCCGGAGGTTCTGGCGCGGATCGCGCCCGTGCAGGCGGCGATCGATGCGGAGATCGCACGGCAGGCTGAGTTGCCCCGACCCCGGAACGACGCCGAACGGCTGGACCGGATGGGGGCGATGGACCAGGTCGGGCGGCGGGCCCTGATCCCGATCGACTTCAGCGACCTGCCCGAGGACCAGCGACAGGCGGCGAACGACGCCCTCTGGGCGCCGGTGACGGCGATGGATCACAGGCTGACGGCCAAGCTGCTGAAGATGGTCCCATCCAAGGGCTGGTTCCTGCAGTCGGTCTATGGGCGACAGGGGGCCGGCGCGGCTTTCCTGATCATCCAGCACTCCGAACTCGAACACTGGCGACGCTTCGTGCCGGTGCTGGAGCCGTTGGTTGCGACCGGCGAGGTCGAGGGGCAGAGCTATGGTCTGATGTACGACCGGCTGGCGATCAACGAGGGACGGCCGCAGCGGTACGGCACGCAGATGAGCTGCGTCGATGGACGGTGGGTCATCGACCGCGAAAATCTCGAGGATCCGGAGCACGCGGAGGAGCGACGCGCCGCGATGGGCTTTCCATGGACCCTGGCCGAGTACGAGGCGCGCTTCGCTTCATACCCGCCCTGTACGCCTCGACCCTGATCAGGCCGGCTTTTCTTCCAGACGCTTGTCCAGATAGGCGCCGACGCGGCGGTCGACCGCGTCGATGTGGTCCTGCCAGAAGTGGCTGGCGCCGTCCTCCAGCTCATAATCGATGACGATGCCCTTCTGGGTGCGCAGCTTGTTGACCACGCGCTCGACCTCGACCGGCGGGACGATCGAGTCCGCCGTGCCGTGCAGGAACAGGCCGGAGGCCGGGCAGGGAGCCAGGAAGGAGAAGTCGTACATGTTGGACGGCGGCGAGACCGAGATGAAGCCGTCCGTCTCCGGGCGACGCATGAGAAGCTGCATGCCGATGTAGGCGCCGAACTGATAGCCGGCGACCCAGGTCTGGGTGGCGGCGGGGTTGTTGGCCTGCAGCCAGTCCAGCGCCGTGGCCGCGTCCGCCAGTTCGCCGATACCGCTGTCGAACTCGCCCTGGGACTTCCCGACGCCGCGCGAGTTGTAGCGCAGGGTCGCGAAGCCGCGCTTCACGAACAGCTGGTACAGGGTCACCGCGACCGGGTTGTTCATATGCCCGCCCGCCTTGGGGTGGGGGTGCAGGATCAGGGCGATCGGCGCATTGGCGCGCTTGCCGGGGGAATAGCGGCCTTCGATGCGACCGGAGGCGCCGGGCAGGATGACTTCAGGCATAGGGCTCTGGAATCCGTTCAACTGTCATTTCGGGCCGCCGTAATACTTGACCGCAGGGGTAGGACTTTCTAAGTCCCGCTTGCGTTCGGCCGCCTCGCGAAGCGGCGGGTCATAGCACAGGACCCCTGAAAAGCGCGCGATTTTTGAGGATGGGCGATGCGACTGTCGACCAAGGGACGATACGCCGTGATGGCGATGGCCGATCTGGCCCGGCACGGCCGGGGAGAGGGCGGCGAAGGTCGCGCCGTGTCTCTGGCCGAAATCGCAACGCGGCAAGAGATTTCACTGAGTTATCTGGAACAGCTGTTCGCCCGCCTGAGAAAGAGCGGTCTGGTCCAGAGCGTGCGCGGGCCGGGCGGCGGCTACCAGCTGCGCCCCGGCTTCAAGCTGCCGCCGCTGATGTTCTCTGAGGACGAGATCGAGGCGCTGGACGCGGAGACGGCGGCGCGCGGGTGGGTCCGCACGCTCCTCGGCCACGTGCGGGCCGTCGACGGCGGCTCGGCGTTCGTG
>CAMLNY010000212.1 GCA_946481405.1 uncultured Brevundimonas sp.
TCCTGCCCGAGGACAAGATGGTCGAGACGGCCGCCATCGGCCGCGAGGGTCTGGTCGGGGTGACCTGCGGCCCTATGAACGCCCGCGCCTCGTCGCGCGCCATCGCCCAGATCGAGGGCTCGGCCGCCTGCTGCCCGGGCGACGTGTTTTCAGCCGCGCTGGGGGAGAGCTCCAGCATGCGGACCGCCCTGTCGAAATTCACCGAGAGCCTGTTCGCCCAGGTGCAACAGACGGCCGCCTGCAACGCCCAGCACCGGCTGGACGAGCGGCTGGCGCGCTGGCTTCTGACCCTGCACGACCGGGCCGATTCCGACCGCTTCAACCTGACCCAGTCCGACATCGCCGGCATGCTGGGCGTGAGGCGGGCCACCGTGTCCGAGGTCGGCGCCGAGCTGGAAGGCAAACATCTGATCCGTCGCGGTCGCGGCTGGGTCGAGGTGCTGGACCGGCAGGCGCTCGAGGATGCCGCCTGCGGCTGCTACGGCGCCATGCGCGGCGTGATGAGGGATCTGGGCGTACCGCGCCCGAGGGCGGCGAACGCCTGATCTTTTCAGGCCGCCGGTTTCGGGGCACCGTCGCCCGGTGACCAACCTCGAGCCTTCCGCCCCGTCCGCCCAGAGCCGCATCGCCGTCCGCTGGCGGCGGTGGTTGCCGCGCGCGGTGTTCGAGAGCGTGCTGATCATCTTCTCGGTCGTGCTGGCCCTGATGCTGGCCGACTGGGCCGATCGCCGCCGGACGGCGCAGGAGGTGGCCGAGGTCCGGACCTATTTCGTCGAGGAAATCCGCGCCAACCGCGCCATCCTGCTGTCCGACGCCATCCTGCCGCACCATCGCCGGCTGCAGGCGGTGTTCAGCGAGGCCGGCGAGGGCGAGGCGACGCGAGACGCGGGGATCGCCGCCTATCGCCAGATCTTCCGGACCGGCATCCATGTGCCGCCGCTGCGTGACGCCGTATGGCGCAGCGCCGAGACCGGCGACCTGCTGGGGGAGATGCCGATCGAGGATCTGTTCCTGCTGTCGGACGTCTACAAGGCCCAGACCACGCTGGAGACGCTGAGCACCAATTTTATCTCCGGCATGCCCAATGTTCTTTCCGGGCTGGAGCGGCGAGGGCGTCCGCTCGGCTTTGATGACCGGTCAGCTTCATCTCGGCGACGTCGTCGCGAGCGAGGAGGGTCTGGTCCGGCTCTACGACCGCGCTGTGAAGGCCCTCGACGCCGACGACGCCCCCGATGCGGCCAACCGCGCGGATGACGCGGCGCCCGCGAAGAGCTAGACCGCCCGCATGACCGCCTCCCCCTTCGGCCCGCACTCATCGGGCGACACCTCTTCCTTCGGCTTCCGCGACGTGGATGCGCGCGAAAAGGTGCGGATGGTGCGCGGGGTCTTCGACAGCGTCGCATCCAGCTACGACCTGATGAACGACCTGATGAGCGGGGGCGTGCACCGGCTGTGGAAGGACGCGGCGGCGGCCAAGCTGAACCCCCGTCCGGGCGAAACCATTCTGGACGTCGCGGGCGGCACCGGCGACATGGCGCGGCGCTATTCGAAGATGGCGCGGCGGGCGCAGGAGCGGCGCGGGGGCGAGGACGCCTCGGTCATCGTGCTGGACTACAACGCCGAGATGATCCTGGCCGGGGTCCACAAGGGCGGGGAGCCGGAGATGGTCTGGAGCGTCGGCGACGCCATGGCCCTGCCGCTGCCCGACGCCTCGGTCGACGCCTATTCGATCGGCTTCGGCATCCGGAACGTGGCCGACATCGCCGTAACCCTGAAGGAGGCGCGGCGGGTGCTGAAGCCGGGCGGCCGGTTCCTGTGTCTGGAGTTCTCGCGCCCGACGGCCGAGGCGGTCAGGAAAGCCTATGACGCCTGGTCCTTCCATGCCATTCCGAGGATCGGCGAGTGGGTCGCCAAGGACCGCGACAGCTATCAGTACCTCGTCGAGAGCATCCGCCGCTTCCCCGACCAGTTGACCTTCAAGGCCATGATCGAGGACGCCGGTTTCAGCCGTGTGGCCGTGACCAATCTGTCGGGCGGGGTCGCCGCCATTCACTTCGGGTGGGCGGTCTGAGCTTTCCGTCGTCATACCGCGTCGCCCCGGCGCCGCCGCCGGTCGCGCCCGTGCGCGATCCGCTGGGCGCATCGCTGCGCCTGATCCGCTGGGGCGGGGCGCTGGCGAAGCACGACGCCCTGTTGCCGCGCGAGATCACGCCGCTGCTGCCCGCGTGGATCCGGCCGATCGCCGGGTTCGTGCATCTGTTCGCCGGGCGCGAGGGGCGCGAGGGACGCCCCGGCCAGAGGCTGGGTCGGGCGTTCGAAACCCTGGGGCCGGTGGCGATCAAGCTGGGTCAGGTGATGGCCACCCGGGCCGACATCTTCGGCATCGAGTTCGCCCGCGATCTGGGGCGGCTGAAGGACAAGCTGCCGCCCTTCCCGACGGAGGAGGCGCGCCGCGAGATCGAGCGGTCGCTGGGCCGGCCGGTCGAGAGCCTGTTCATCGATCTGGGCGAGCCGATCGGGGCGGCCTCGCTGGCGCAGGCGCACCCCGCCTGGCTGGCCGACGGGCGCAAGGTCGCGGTCAAGGTGCTGAGGCCCGGCGTCGAGCGGCGCGTCGTCGCCGGGCTGGATGCGATGCGACTGGCCGCGCGGGTGGTGTATCGGCTGGTTCCGCGGTCGCGCCGTCTGGAGCCCCAGGCCTTCGTCGAGACGGTGGCCCGGTCGATGTATCTCGAGCTCGACATGCGGCTGGAGGCGGCGGCGGCCTCCGAGCTCGGCGATATCATGGACAAGGCCCGGGCCGACGGCGGGCATATGTCGGCGCCCAGGGTCGTCTGGGACGGCGTCGGCAAGCGGGTGCTGACGCTGGAATGGGCCGCTGGCCTGCCGATGACCGACCCGGCGGCGGTCGAGCAGCCGGGACTGGATCGCAACGCCCTGGCTGACAACGTCGTGCGCGCCTTCCTGACCCAGGCGCTGGACTACGGCGCGTTTCACGCGGACCTGCATGAGGGCAATCTGTTCGCCTCGGCGCCGGCGGAGTTGACGGCGGTCGATTTCGGCATCGTCGGACGGCTGGGACCGGGCGAGCGGCGCTATCTGGCCGAGATCCTCTGGGGGTTCCTCACGCGGGACTATCCGCGCATCGCACGGGTGCATTTCGAGGCCGGCTATGTCCCGCCCGACCATTCGGTCGAGGCCTTCGCCCAGGCCCTGCGCGCGGTCGGGGAGCCTGTCATCGGCAAGCAGGCGTCACAGGTGTCGATGGGCCGGCTGCTGGGCCAGTTGTTCGAGATCACCGCCCTGTTCGACATGCACCTGCGGCCCGAGCTGATCCTGCTGCAGAAGACCATGGTCTCGGTCGAGGGGGTCGCGCGTCGGCTGAACCCCGACCACGATCTGTGGGCCGCCGCCCAGCCGGTCGTGGAGCGCTGGATCACCCGCGAGCTGGGACCCAGGGCCCAGGTGCGCGACGGGCTGCGGGAGATCCTGTCGGGCGCGCGGGCACTGTCGCGGCTGGTGCAGGACCCGCCGCCGGCCCAGACGATCGTGGTGGAGAAGGAGAGGACGCCGGTCTGGCTCGCCGCCTGCGTCATCGTCGCCACGGGCCTGTCGGCGGCCGCCCTCATTGTGTCGCTTTGGCCCGGGATTGTGGGCTGATCCTGCACGGAGTTCGCATGACCGTCCCGACAAAGACCGCCGCCCTCGCCCTGACCCTCGCCGTTGTGGCTGGCCCGGCGCTGGCCCAGACCGCGACCCAGACCCTGAACCAGAGCCGCTCGCTGGCGCCCTCGCCCGGCGCGGCCGCGACCCTGCCCAACACCTTCGACGGCCCGCCCGCCGCCCCGACTCCACGCGCTCCGGCCGCCCCGCCCTCACAGGTCACCGACGCCCAGATGGCCGAGGCGGCCCTGCGCGCTGTGATTGAACAATTCCGCGTCGGCGACATCAACGAAGCGCTGTTCACGCCCGGCGTGGCCACACAACTGAACGCCCAGCTGGCTGAGTACTCTCGCCTGATCCGCGGCTTCGGCGAGGTGCAGTCGATCGAGGCGCTGCTCTCGACCGGCGGCGACGGGCTGATCACCGTCAACCTCAACGAGGCGAACCCCGTCGAGCGGGAACGCC
>CAMLNY010000213.1 GCA_946481405.1 uncultured Brevundimonas sp.
GCCTTGGGCGACGGAGGTCTGGGCCAGAACGACGGCGGGAGACATCGCGACCAGAAGGGCCGCGAGCGAGACGGAGCGAAGACGCATTGCAGAAACAGTCCCTTTCCTGAGGCGCCGAGACATTAACGACCCCGCGCGTGGCGGCAATCGTCCCCACCGAAACATGACGAAAGAGTCATCCGGACCATTTGTCGCGGCCGTCCCGCCCCCACCCCCGGGATCAGATCCGGTTGTCCCAGGCAGCCACTTGGTGGGCCTTCAGCATGTCCTCGATCGCCTTGGGCGAGACGTTGCGGAACAGGCCTTCATCGGCGGGAAAGTTCTCGATCATCCGGTCGATCTGTTCGCGGGCGTCCATCTTGCCTTCCGGCGTGGCGAAGAAGGCGTCGAACTCGGCGCGCAGGGCGTCGCGCTTGGTGAATTTGACCGCGTCGTCCAGCCAGCGGAACGGGGTGTCGGCCATCGTCTCGTTGAAGCCGGCGTAATAGGCGTCCGGGTTGATGGTCTGGACCTTCAGGCCATAGGGAGCGATCTCCTGCTGCATCGCCTCGGCGAGCGATTCCAGGGCATGCTTGGCCGAGACGTAGCTGCCCCAGTGGCCGGGGTGAACAGCCCGCGCATGGACGAGGTGAAGACCACCTTCTTGCCCCTTTGGCCGGTGCGGATCACGTCTGGACTCGAAAGTCTGGCTCAGCGCCAGCTGGCGAAGACGTTGACCTCGTCGTTGCGCCGCACGAGATCCAGCGGGATCTCGAACACCGGCCCGGCCTCGCCGACGCCGGCATTGGACCACAGCACATCCACCTCGGGGGCCAATTTCTCGACATAAGCCACGTCATAGGGGTCGAGCAGGTCCAGCTTCAGGACCTCGAAGTCCTTAAATCCCAGCACATCGGCCTTCTCGCGAAGCGGCGTAACCTGGGACGAGATCTGAACCGTGGCGATGATGCGGTGGCCGGCCCGGGCCATGCCGATGGCGGCGGCCTCGGCGAAGCCCGAGCCTGCGCCGGTGATCAGGATGGTTTTCTTGGAGGTGGTCATGGTCGCGTTCCCTTGATGTGAGGTTGGTTGGCCAGGCGCGACTTCAGAGAGCGGCGGCGCCGGCACGGGCGATCTCGGCGTCCTGGGCGGGGCTGCCGCCGGAGACGCCGACCGGGCCGATCAGGCCTTCGGGCGTGGTCAGGGGCACGCCGCCCGGGAAGGTCATCAGGCCGCCGTTTGAGCGGTCCAGACCGGGGGCCGGGGCGCCGGGCTTGCAATAGTCCCAGACGGCCTCGCTGCTGAGGCCGAACAGGACCGCGGTCCGGGCCTTGTCGAGGGCGACGTCGATGGAACCCAGCACCGCCCCGTCCATCCGGTGGAAGGCCTTCTGATGGGCGCCGGAGTCGAGCACGGCGATGTTGGCGGCGACCCCCAACTCGGCCGCCTTCGTCGTGGCGGCGGCGGTGATGGCCGAGGCCTGTGCGGAAGTGGTCATGGTCATGTCCTTGGGGTCATGCCGCGAGCGGATAGGTCCGCTCCCAGCCGGCGGAGGGGTCCGACGCCAGCGACCACAGGGTCTCGGCGACGCCGTTGGCTTCGGGGCTGTCGGGAGCGACCCGGGTCGCGACCGTGGCGATGGCGATGCGGATGCCGCGCTTGGCCAGATCGGGAGCCAGACCCTCCACCAGGTTCCTGAGCGCCGCCTTGCCTAGGCCGAGGCTGGCGTAGGCGGCGTGTGGATGGACCGCGAGCCCGCCGCCGGTGACCAGGATGGTCCCGCCCCCCGTTCCGGAGTGATCGGAGAAGATGCTTTCCGCCGCCCGGATGGTGTTCAGCCCGCCGGTGATGTTGACGGCGACGTCGGCCGAAATCTCGGCGTCGGTCATGCTGAACAGGTCCTGCTGGCGAACCACGGCGGCGTTGTAGAGGACGGTCGTCAGCCCTCCGGTCAGCCGATCCGCCGTCCGCACCCGGCCTGGACCGCCACCGGATCGGTGGCGTCCAGAACGAGGCCGTGGGCGTCGACCCCCTCGCCGATCAGCCGGGCCACCGTCGGGTCCAGGTGACCCGGGCTGCGGGCGGCCAGAACGACCTTCCAGCCCTCGCGGCCGAACCGCTCGGCGGCGGCCAGACCGATGCCCGGTCCGGCCCCGACGATCAGGACGGCGCCTGCCCCAGCCGGGGTCACGACAGCACCTCGGCCAGCTCGATCAGGTTGCCGAAGGGGTCGCAGAAGAAGGCCAGCTTCCGGCTGATCGCCTCCAGGACGAAGGGCTCGGTCACGATGGTCACGCTCCGCGACCGCAGCTTTTCGACCGTCTCCTCGACGCTTGTCACATTGAGGCAGAAGTGGTGGTAGCCGGCGTACTTCAGGCTGTCGCCCAGGTCCGTATAGGGGCGGACATCGGCCGGGGTCGGCTCACCGCCGCCCAGCACCTCGATGTAGAAATGGTCGTCGGTCGGCGGGGCCATATAGGCCAGTTGCTCGTCGGCATACGCCCACTCGGCCACGACGCGGAAGTCCAGCTTGTCGACGTAGAAGGCGCGCGCCTCCTCCAGGCTCGGGGTGCGGACCGCGACGTGGTGGCCGCGCATGTCGGCAAAGGGCGAGGCGGTGTTCGGGGCGGGCGGAATGAAGTCGGCCATGTCAGTCTCTCCTTTGTGTCTCACCGGCGGCCCGTCGCCGCCCGGCTGTGAGGAGAGGTTTGCGCCGGCCCCATCAAAAGGATTAGACGGGAAATCTTCCGACCAATCCTGAGCAGAACTCAGCAATGAGGACGACCGACCTGTCTGAACTGGCGGCCTTCGATGCCGTGGCCCGCCACAAGAGCTTCCGCCGCGCGGGCGAGGAGCGGGGCGTCACCGCCTCCGCCGTCAGTCATGCGGTCTCGAATCTGGAGGCCCGCATCGGCCTGCGCTTGCTGAACCGCACGACCCGCAGCGTCTCCCTGACCGACGCCGGAGCCATGCTGCTGTCGCGCCTGTCGCAGGCCTTCGTCGACATCGGCTCGGCCATGGACGGACTGAATCAGTTCCGCGACACCCCCTTCGGCAAGGTGCGGATCAACGCCCCGTCCTCCATCGCCCCGTTCGTCCTGGGTCAGGTCATCGGGGCCCTGGTCGCGGCCAATCCCAATCTGGAGCTTGAGATCGTCACAACCGACCGGCTGGTCGACATCGTGGAGGATGGGTTCGACGCCGGCATACGGCTGGGCGAATCATTGCGCGACGGCATGACGGCGGTCCGCATCCACCCCCGCCTGCGCTTCGCCGTCGTCGGCTCCCCCGTCTACTTCGAGACCCGCCCCATCCCGCGCGTCCCGGCCGACCTGCGCGACCATATCGGCATCCAGAATCTCTATCCCACCGGCGTCCGCTATCCCTGGGCTTTCGAGAAGGACGGCCGTTCGGTCGAGTACCAGCCCGCCGGCCCCTTCGCCTCCGACGACCACGAACTGATCGTCCAGGCGGCGCTGGCGGGCGTCGGCCTCGGCTATGTCTGGGAGGACCGTGCGGTTCGCGAGATCGCCGACGGGCGACTGATCCGCTGTCTGGAGCCGTGGTGCGCGCCCGAGGACTGGCTCTACCTCTACTACCCGACGCGCAAATACATCTCGGCCGGTCTCAGAGCGGTCATCGAGGCGATGCGCGCCTGAGGGGTCAGACCAGACCTTCCACCGTCGGCGCTTCGGCGGCGCTGGCGGGGAAGACCCTCTGGTCCAGCGCCGCGCGGTCCACGCCCATGTGGTCGCGCAGCACGCCCTTGAACACCGACCGCACATCCAGCGTCGGGGCCAGATCGCGCCCTTCGAACAGGCGGTTGTCGGCCAGCGTCGGCCAGTCTCCGATCATTCCGCCGGGCTTGAGCGCCCCGCCCGCCAGCAAGAGGGCGGAGCCCGTGCCGTGGTCCGTCCCTTGCGTCCCGTTGGCGCGCGCCGTGCGGCCGAACTCGGTGGCCACGACCACCACCGTCCGGTCCCACTCGGCGCCGAGGCCCGTCTTCAGCCCGGTCACCACCTGATCCAGACCGGTCAGTCGCGCGGTCAGCTGGGCCGGCTGGCGCGCGTGGGTGTCCCAGCCGTCGATCGACAGGGCCACCAGATCGGCCCCCTCCGGTCCCGTCATCAACCGCGCC
>CAMLNY010000214.1 GCA_946481405.1 uncultured Brevundimonas sp.
AGGTGGAGGCATGCAGGCGCGGCAGTCGTCCCATGGCCTCGATCGTCATCCCCGGCGGCGTCAGCGACGGGGCCCCGACCGGTCCCTGATACTGGGGCAGGAACGGCGTGATCTCCGCCCGTTTCGCCGTCTGGTCCGGGTTGAAGATGCGGACGGCGCCGTCGATCCGCCCTTTGGCGAAGTCCACCGGAGCGTAGGACTCCGACACCTTCACCCGGATGTCGGGATGGAGCGCCATGAAGCCCGGCAGGCGCGGGATCAGCCACTTCAGGGCGAAGGTGCCGAGGCAGGAAATCTCGATCTCGCGCCTCTGATCCGAACGCGCCGTCTCCACCGCCTCGGCGATGGTCGAAAAGGCGCCGGCCAGCCGGGCGGCCAGCTCGGCTCCGGCCGGGGTCAGGGTCAGGCGATGACGCGGGCCGACGACCAGAGCGACGCCGAGATGATCCTGCAGCGCCGCGACCTGACGGCTGACCGCGCCGTGGGTGACGCACAGCTCGGCGGCGGCGGCCGTCATCCCGCCATGGCGGGCGAAGGCCTCGAAGGCGCGAAGGGCGTTCAGGGGCGGCAGCGCGGCGGACTTCATGTGACCTCAGCTCACAGGGTCACGCCGGTTTAATCGATTTCGGCCGCGAGGCAATTCGGCTTGAAACTGGCCAATGCCGCTGTTCGACAAAGACCCGCCCCCGCCGCGCCGTACCCCGTGGGACCGCGCCCTCCATGTCCTCACCGCCGTCCTCATCTGGGCGGCGGTCCTGTATTGCGCTCTGGGCTAGTCCTCGGCCGGCGCGCCCAGCGGGAAGTAGTCCCGATACGGCCGGGCCTCGTCCAGCGCCCGGGCATAGGACGGCCGCGCCAGCAGACGCCGACGGTAGGCCCAGAGGTACGCGTGTTGCTTCGGGATGGCGTGGGTCCAGTGGGCGTAGAGCAGGCCCGGCGCGGCGCCGCAGTCGGCCAGACTGAAGACTTCGCCCGCCGCCCAGGTCCGGTCCGCCATGACCCCGTCCAGCCAGGCGTAGGCCGTCTCCAGCTTCGCTCGCGCCTCCTGATCGATCAACGCATCGCGCTGACCTTCGGGGCGCAGCGCGTTGTAGATGATGCGCTGCTGGTTGGCCTGGACGTGGTTGTCGAAGACCCGGTCCATGAAGCGGACCTCCAGCGCCTGATCCGGATCGGTCGGGATCATCGGCGTCGCCGGCGAGATCTGGTCCAGCCGTTCGATGATGATCGAGGTCTCGGCGAAGCGGCGGTCGCCGTCCTTCAGCACCGGGAACTGGCCGAACGGCCACAGGACCCGAAGCTCGTCCATCGCCCCCTCGCTTTCCAGCATCCGCTGCTCGAACGGCAGATCCTTCTCGTAAAAGGCGACGATCGCCTTCTGGCAGTAGGAGGAGAAGGGGTGGCTGTAGAGGATCAGGTCCATCAGGCGCTCGCCTCCAGTTCGTGGCCGAGATTGTCGAGCATGTAGCCGCAGCCCTCTTCCCGGTTCGGGATATGCGCCCCGCCGTCCTTGCCGAAATAGGCGCCCTGCTCGGTGTAGATCAGCCGTGTGCCGTCGCCGTCCGCCATCAGCTGGACCGTGGCCAGGGAGGCCGATTCCCGCAGCCGTTCGCCATCGATCTCGCGTCCCATGGCGTAGGAGAAGATGATGCGGCTGTTCGGAGCGATGTCGATGAAGACGGTCTCGTTGAAGCCCATGTCGCTGTCGGGGCCGCCGAAACGATAGCGACCGCCGCCCTCGCCGCCGACGCGGAAGTCGTGGATCCAGCCATGGATCGTCGCGCCCGGCGCCTCGACGAACCAGCGACGAAAGACCACGGGGTCGGCCCAGGCGGCGAAGACGCGGTCCGGCGCAGCGGCATAGCGGCGCTCGATCGCGAAGGTCCCGTGAGCGAGGGGGGCTTGGGGGCTATCCGTCATGGGTTTTCCTTGTCGTTGGGATCCGTGGCCAACAGCTCGCCCAGCCGGTCCAGTCGCTGTTCGGCGGTCCTGCGCCGTTCGTTCAGCCAGTGTTCGGCGGCGCTCAAGGCGCGCAGGTCCGGACCCGTCCGCTCTTTTCCGACAGGACCAGACCGGACGCCTCCAGCACCTTCAGATGCTGGACGACCGCGGACAGGGACATGGGCAGGGGTGCCGCCAGATCGCTGACCGACGCCGGTCCTTGCGACAGGCGCTCGACCATGGCCCGGCGGGTCGGGTCGGAAAGAGCCATGAAGGCCAGATCGAGCGATTGATGCTGAAGCACGCACTTAAGTATCAAGGCAGACCGGCTTCCGCAAGCCCGTCCGATCGGTCAGCCCGTCAGGCGGCGGCGATGGTCAAAGCCGCTTTTCCATCCAGACATTGCAGCGGGCGTAGGGGGTCGGCTGGGGCGGCAGGTCGACGTAGCCGGCGCGGCGATACAGGGCGATGGCGTGGGTCTGGGAGCTGTTGGTCTCCAGATACAGCCGCGGCGCCCCGGCCAACCGGGCGTGGGCCTCGCAGGCGTCCAGCAGGCGGCGGCCCAGACCCAGGCCCTGCGCGTCCGCCGCCACGGCCATCTTGCCGACCTCGAAACCGCCGTCGGCCATGGCCATCAGGGAGCAGCAGCCGACGCCCTCCCCCTCATGCTCGGCGATGAAGATGACGCCGCCCTTCGACAGGATCGCCCCATCCGGATCGTCCAGCACCAGCCGGTCCTTGGCCTCAATCGCGTAACCGCCCTCCAGTATCCAGTATTCGTTCAGCGCCACCCAGGCGGCGGCGTGATCCGGCCGGTAAGGGACGATCGCGATATCGACAGTCATGAGTCCTCGAGGCGTTTCCGGAACGCGGCTTCATCGTCCGCGAACCAGACCTGCGTACCGCGATTGCTCTCACGAACGAAATCCCTGAGGGCGTCGCTGGCCGCCACCGCCTCCGAGATATCGCCGACGACGGCCAGACCGATCCGGTAGTTGACGCATTTCTGGCACGTCTCGCCCGCCAGACGCGTGCGCAGCCGCAGGAAGTCCGGCCCCAGCCGGCTGACCGGCAGCACCAGCCAGTCAGCCTCCAGCGACATCGCCTCGCTGAGGAAGTGATTGATGTCGCGCTCGGCGGCCAGCAGCGGGCCATCCGCCGAGCAGACGGCGACCCGTCTCGAGCCGACGATCTCCACTTCGGCGCTCATGGCGTGCTCCAGACAGGCAAAAGGGCGACCCGATCGCTCGGGCCGCCCTTTCAATAGGTCAACCGTGGCGTCGAAGCTTACGCTTCGTCGTCGCCCTCGATCGCATAGACCGGACCCGAATCCTGGCCCTTGGCCGAGACGTCGCGGTCGACGAACTCGATGACGGCCATCGGGGCGTTGTCGCCGTGACGGAAGCCGGCCTTCATGATGCGGATGTAGCCGCCGTTGCGTTCGGCGTAGCGCGGGCCGATCGTTTCGAACAGCTTGCCGACCTGGGTCACGTCACGGACGTGGCTGATGGCCTGACGACGGGCATGCAGGTCGCCCTTTTTGCCGAGCGTGACCAGCTTCTCGACGAAGGGACGCAGTTCCTTCGCCTTGGGCAGGGTGGTCGTGATCTGCTCGTGCTTGATCAGCGAGGCGGCCATGTTGGCGAACATGGCTTGGCGGTGGCTGACCGTACGGCCGAGCTTGCGATAGGCGGCGCCGTGGCGCATCGGGGTCTCTCCTACTCCGGCCCTGGTTTTCCGCTTCCGGAACCTTGAACCGCTATCCTTCTAACCGCCCCGTCTTTCTCCGATTTGGAGACGGGCGGAGGGTTGAAACTAGATCTGGTCGTCGAACTTCTTGGCCAGGTCTTCGATATTCTCCGGGGGCCAGTTCGGCACGTCCATGCCGAGCGACAGACCCATGGAGGTCAGCACTTCCTTGATCTCGTTCAGCGACTTGCGGCCGAAGTTCGGGGTGCGAAGCATCTCGCCCTCGGTCTTCTGGATCAGGTCGCCGATGTAGACGATGTTGTCGTTCTTCAGGCAGTTGGCCGAACGGACCGACAGCTCGAGCTCGTCGACCTTCTTCAGCAGGGCCGGGTTGAACGGCAGATCGGGCTTGCCGTCCGACGCTTCCACAGCCTTCTTCGGTTCGTCGAAGGTGATGAAAATCTGCAGCTGG
>CAMLNY010000215.1 GCA_946481405.1 uncultured Brevundimonas sp.
ACGACAATCAGTTCGAGCGGACGCGCCCGGACCGCGGCGGTCCTGGTCGCGTCCAGCCGGGCGATCGCGGTCGCGACGTCGGGCGCCGGGGCGATCGGAGCCTGGATGAAATCGCCGTCACACACCGCATCTCGCACCGCATGCTGGGACCGGTCATCACGACGGATCGGCATGTGCCGCGCCTCGCCGTCCAGCGAAGGGGGCCTGTCGTCCCGCTGTCCCGCGGTCTTGGTTGCAATGAGCGCCCAGGTGTCGGCCGCGCAGTCGATCTCCTGCACCACCCAGAAGGCCTGGTTCGCATGCCGAACCCGCAGCATCCGCGCCCGAACGCGATCGCCCACGCGGAGCACCGCCGCCCTGTCGAGCCATGTTACGATCTGCTCGTCGCCATGAACGAAGGTCAGCGGCGTCGCGTCGGGCGACGTCATGGACAGCGCGACGGCCAACGACAGTCCAATCATGGGTTCCTCCCGAGAGGACCTAGATCACCATCTGCGGATCCGGCTGTCGAGCCGATCAGACCTGACCGCGCAGCGTCGCCCAGATCAGTTTCAACCGCTTGAGCGGTTCCGGCGCGTCGGTAGTCAGGGCCGCATGAGCGACAGCCGGGAACGCCGCCGCCGGCAGGCTCTTCAGCAGCCGGTTCGCGGCAGACCGCAAGGCCTTCGCCTCCTCGATCTGTCCCGTCTGGAACAGACCCCTCACCCGTCCTGCCTCGACCACGGCCGCCTCATGTCCCGGTCCGGCCAGCACGTGCACAGCCGACTGCATCGGCCCCACGTAGAAGGCGTCCAGATCGTGCGGCTGACCATGCACACGATCGATGTGCGCTTCGATCAGGGCTTCGAACGGCGCGCGGTCCAGCCCGCGCCGCGCGACCAGATCGGTCAGGGCCTCAAGCACCGGATGCCCCTTGCGCGCCACGCCGGCAAACACCCCGTCCAACTGCTCGCGCCACCAGGCGTAGCGCATCTCGGCCAGCAGGGGCTGGGTCACCCGCGTCGGTATGGCCATCAGCTCCGCCTCGAAGGCGTAGAGGGCGATCAGATCCGCGCGCGCCTGCGCATCGCCGACGAACCGGCTGGACAGCCAGCGGTCGGGATCGGCCTCGCGGACCTGATCGTCGAGACTGGACGCCGGATCAGCCAAACAGGGTCTGGTACATCGCCATGGAGGTCAGCATGGGCAGGCTGAGCAGCAGGTTGGTGCGGCTGCCAGCATGGCGACGCGGGCGGCCTTCGCCTTCGTCTCGTCGTCCACCACGACGATGCCCAGCGCCCGCTTCTGGTTCGGCCAGATGATGCCCCAGACGTTCAGGAACATGACGATGGCCAGCCAGACCCCGACGCCCATCAGGGTGAAGCCCTGATCGCCCTCATGCAGTCCGCCGGCGAAGCCGAAGCTCAGCACCTCCATGGCGTAGGCATGCCCCTTCAGGAACAGGATCGCCAGACCGGCCAGCACGGTGAACAGTGCCGCCCAGCGGAACCAGAACAGGGCCTCGGGCGCGATGTGCTTTGACACCGCCGGCTTCAGCTCGGCCGGGATGGAGGGCATGACGCGAATCTGGACGAAGTTGAAATAATACAGCAGCCCGATCCACAGGATGCCGAAGCCGACGTGGATCCAACGGGCCACGGCCTGCCAGAACTGGATCGCGTCCACCTCCGCGATGCGGAAGAAGGCGAAGATCATCACCCCCGCCAGCAGGATGCTGAGCAGGATGGTGTTCCTGAAATTCGAAAGCAGACCGGCCATGTGTTCGCCCCTCCCCAGGGAATCGTGAAGGGGCGAACTTAGCCGACTACGGCCGCGATGCCATGCCCAGCTTGACGGGCTTGGCGTCCTCCGCGATCTCGCCGCGCTTCACACCCCACAGCAGGATGATCGGCGCCCCGACGTAGATCGAGGAATAGGTGCCGACGATGATGCCGAACATCAGGGCGATCGAGAAGCCGAACAGGGCCTCGCCGCCGAAGAAGGCCAGCGCCGCCAGCACCATGACGGCGGTGACGCCGGTGATGATGGTGCGCGACAGGGTCTCGTTCAGCGACAGGTCGATCACGTCGCGCAGCGGCATGGTCTTGTACTTGCGCAGGTTCTCGCGGAGGCGGTCGAACACCACGACCGTATCGTTCATCGAATAGCCGATGACGGTCAGGATGGCGGCGACCATGTTCAGGCTGAACTCCAGCCGCATCAGGACGATCAGACCGAAGGTCAGGATCACGTCGTGCAGCAGGCCGGCCACGGCGCCGAAGCCGAACTGCGGCTCGAACCGGAACCAGATGTAGGCGAACATGAGGGCGATGGCGACGCCCAGAGCCAGCAGGCCCGAGGTGAACAATTCGCCCGAAACCTTGGAGCCCACGACGCTGACGCCCGAGTAGGCGACCTCGCCGACCGCCTGGGTGATGGCGCCCTCGACCTGGTTGACGACCTGGGTCTGGTCGCGGCCTTCCGGGATCTGGAAGCGCAGGACAGCCGTCGAGCCGTCCTCGACATTGGTGTCGCGCCGGGCGATGCCCTGCACGCCCACATCGCCCAGTTCCAGCCCGCTGACCGCGCCGCGCACGGCTTCAAGATCGATCGTCTGGCCGGCCGGCTTGGACACTTCCAGCGAGGCGCCGCCCCGGAAGTCGATGCCCATGTTCAGGCCGGGATAGAAACAGCCGATGATCGACGCCACGCACAGCACGACCGACAGCACGGCGGCGTAACGGGCGTATTTGACGAAGTGGAAATTGGTCTTCTGCGGAAGGACCTTGATGAGGGGCCACCAGCTCATTTGGCGATCTCCGAAATCGGCAGGGTCTTGGGCTTGGCGACCTTCAGCCACCAGGCCAGCAGGATCTGGGCGACCAGAACCGACGAGAAGACCGAGGTGAACACCCCGATGGTCAGGGTCCAGGCGAAGCCGCGCACCGGGCCGGCGCCGAACACGAACATGATGGCCGCGGCCACCAGGGTGGTCAGGTTGGCGTCGATGATGGTGCCCATGGCCTTGTTGAAGCCGGCGTCCATGGAGGCGATGACGGATCGACCCGCCCGGGCCTCGTCGCGCATCCGTTCATAGATCAGCACGTTGGCGTCAACGGCCACCGCGAAGGTCAGGATCAGACCGGCGATCCCGGGCAGGGTCAGCGTCGCCTGCGTCAGCGACATGGCCGCCACGATCAGGATGCCGTTCAGGATCAGGCCCAGCACTGAGATCCCGCCGAACAGGAAGCCGTAGGCCAGCAGCATGAACAGCACGATGATGATGAAGCCGATCAGGGTCGAGATGGCGCCCGCCTGCACGGCGTCGGCGCCGAGCTCGGCGGTGACGGT
This sequence comes from uncultured Brevundimonas sp., assembly GCA_946481405.1. The sequence continues at coordinate 3,331 of CAMLNY010000215.1, forward strand.
CCGGCGTTCCTCGACCGTCAGCGGGGCCGGAAGGGCGCCGCCGTTCAGCAGGTTCACCAGTTCGGACGCTTCCTGGATCGAGAAGTTGCCCGTGATCTGGCCCGTACCGCCCGTGATCGGGCTCTGGATCGTGGGGGCCGAGATGACCTTGCCGTCCAGGATGATGGCGAACGGCCGGCCGATGTTGGCGGCGGTCGCCTCGCCGAAGCGGCGCGCGCCCTGGCCGTCGAAACGGAAGTCGATGGCGGGACGACCCGACTGGTCGGCGCCGACGCCCGCGCGGGTCAGGTTCTCGCCCGAGACCAGCACGCGCTTCTTGACCAGATAGGGGGTGCCCAGCTCGTCCTGCATCACCTCGGCGTCCGGCGGAATGATGCTGGTCTGGAGGGCCGCCTGCTGGTTGTCGACGTCGACCATCTGGAAGGTCAGCTGGGCCGTCTGGCCGATGACGCGTTCCAGGGCGGCGGGGTCGCTCTCGCCCGGGGCCTGGACGACGATGCGTTCGGCGCCCTGACGGGTGATGGAGGGTTCGCGGGTGCCCAGGCTATCGATACGGCGACGCACGACCTCGATGGACTGGTCCACCGCCGTCGCGCCCATGGCGTTCAGCGTGGCGTCGGTGAAGGCCAAACGCACGCGGCCTTCGCCCACACGCTGGACCTGACGTTCGGCCGCCCCGCCAGCGCCGACCGGACCGATCAGCTGCCGCAGGGCCTCGAAGGCGGCGTCGGTGCGGGTCGGGTCGGCCAGAACCACCACCGCACCGCCCGGC
>CAMLNY010000216.1 GCA_946481405.1 uncultured Brevundimonas sp.
CCATGATCGCGACGGTGGCGACGATGTACAACACGGTCGTGATGCCGGTGCCGAAGAAGGAGCCGCCCAGGCCGCCGATCGTCTGACCCATATAGGCGGCCATGGCCTCATGGGTGTTCGCGGCGCGGATGGCGGTCAGGTAGGGCTGCAGCGGCTGGGCATCCAGCGCCTCGATCCGGGCTGTATCCATATAGGAGCGATAGGCGTCGGCGATCTTCTGTTCGTCGGAGCCCGGCGTCAGGTCGGTGCGGGCGGTCAGTTCGTCGACCAGGGCCTTGACGCGGTTGTCCGACAGTTCGCGCAGCAGGCCGAAGGAGATGCCGTAGCTGGAGCGGTCCGCCGGGATCACCGTGCGGTCCAGAGCCGCGCCGTTGGCGAAGCGGTTGAAGTTGTCTCCCGGCAGGACCGACCGGTCCATGCCGGCGGTGTCGAAGCCCCAAGTTCCGTAGTGTGGCGTCTCGGTCCCGCGATAGCCGGAGAAGGCCTCATCGCTGATCTGGAAGATCGACTGGATCGTGCAGGCTTCGTCGATGCAGCCGTGATCGTGATCCTGGGCCGAGGCGGCGGCGGGCAGCAGAAGCGCAGCCGTAGCCGCGCCGATAAGCAGAGACTTCATGGGGGGATTCCTGAGGTTCGGACGTCGCCTCGCGTCTCACGCGGGCGCGGCCGCGACCCTACGCCGAGCCTTGGGGCTGTCGTCTTAAAAAAAGTTCATGAAACGGCCGTCGGCGCTGGCCAGACGGCGCCGTTAAGGTGAACGTCATCCCACAAGGAGGCGGAATGGCGGGCGGACACGGCGGCGGCGACTACAAGGATCTGGTCGTGTTCCTGGCGGCGGCCGGCGTGGTCGTGCCCCTGTTCAATCGCTGGAAGATCAGCCCGGTGCTGGGCTTCCTCGCGGCCGGCGTCCTGCTGGGTCCCGACGGGCTCGGCCGGTTCGCCGAGACGGCGCCCTGGCTATCGTGGCTCACTATCAGCGACGCCGCCCAGTTGGCCCAGCTGTCGGAACTGGGCGTCGCCTTCCTGCTGTTCATGATCGGGCTGGAGCTGTCGTGGGAGCGGCTGAAGGCCATGCGCCGTCTCGTCTTCGGCTTCGGCATGATGCAGGTCGTGGTCTGCTCCGCCGCCCTTGCCGGCGCGTTCATGCTGCTGGGCCAGCCGCTCGCGGGCGCCGCCGTTCTCGGCATGGGTCTGGCCCTGTCGTCGACCGCCGTAGTCTTGCCGGTCATGGCGGAGCGGGGTCGGATGCGCGGCAATGTCGGACGCGCCACCTTCGGCGCTCTTCTGGCCCAGGACCTGGCCGTGGCGCCGATCCTGATCACCGTCACCGTCCTGACGACCCTGACCGCCGCAGGCGGAGATCTGTCGCCGCGCGTGCTGGGCCCGGCGCTTCTGACCCTCGCCCCGGCCGCCATCGGTCTGGCCCTGATCGTCCTCGTCGGCCGGCTCGGCCTGCGTCCCCTGTTCCGGTCGGTGGCCAAGACCCGGACCAGGTCGCACGGCGGCAGTCAGGAGCTGTTTGTGGCCCTGTGTCTGCTGGTCGTCGTCGGCGCCGGCGTCATGGCCCAGGCGGCGGGACTGTCGATGAGTCTCGGCGCCCTCGTCGCCGGCGTCCTGCTGGCCGAAACCGAGTACCGCCGCGAAATCGAGATCAACATCGAACCCTTCAAGGGCCTCCTGCTCGGCGTCTTCTTCGTCGGGGTCGGCATCGGTCTGGACCTCGACGTCGTCGCGGCCGAGCCGGTTCTGGTCTTCGGGCTGGCGCTGGGCGTCATCGCCATCAAGGCGATGCTCATCTTCAGCCTCGCCCGGGCCTGGGGCCTGTCTGCGCGCGCCGCGATCGAGACGGCGCTGGTTCTCGGTCCCGCCGGGGAGTTCGCCTTCGTCATCGTCAACACCAGTCTGGTGTCCGGGGCCGCGACCCCGGCTTTCACCCAGGCCGTTCTGGTCGCCGCCACCATCAGCATGTTCGCCGTGCCGCTCGCCGCCATGGCGGGCCAGAGGCTGGCCCGCACCACATCGGCCCCGCCCGTTCCGACCCTGATCCCGGGGGCCGAACCAGATGCGAAGGACGCCGCCGTCCTGATCGTCGGTTTCGGCCGGGTCGGCAGGCTGGTGGCCGAGATGCTGGCCGAGCACGGCCAGACCTTCATCGCTGTCGACGCCGACCCTTCCGCCGTCGCCGCCGGGCGGGCCGAGGGCTATGACGTCTCCTATGGCGATGCGGCTCGACCCGAGATGCTGTCGCGCTGCGGGGTGCAGACCATCCGCGCTCTCGTCGTCACCATGGATGCGCCGGGCAAGGTCGACGAGGTGGTGATGGCCGCCCGCGCCGTGCGCGACGATCTGGTCGTCATCGCCCGCGCGCGCGACGACCGCCACGCGGCCCGCCTCTATGGTCTGGGCGTCACCGACGCCGTACCGGAAACGACCGAGGCCAGTCTGCAACTGGCGGAAAACACCCTGGTCGATCTGGGCGTGCCCATGGGTCTGGTCCTCGCCTCGATCCACGAGCGGCGCGACAAATACCGTGCCGTCTTCCAGGCTGCGATCCCCAAGGACCGCCGCAACCGCGCCACCCGGGCGCTCCGGGCCAGTCTGAAGCCTTAACCAGAAACGCGACCCAATTTGGTCATCGTTCCGTGATGAAAGCCCGCCTTCCCCCCGGGGCTCGGCGTTGCACGGGTCGCTCGTTCGCGTCTGATCGTCAGGCGAGAGCGATCCAGTCCCAGCCCCTTCTGTCCATCTCCTTCGCGGTCCCCCCGCCGTGAAGCGTCAGCTACAGAGTATTCGTCTACATGCGTGAGTCCGTGTCGACCGCCGCCGCCTCCTCCACCGAAGCGCCCCGCCTGAACCGCCGTCAGGCCGCCAAGGTCCGGACGCGCCAGAAGGTTCTGGACGCCGCCCGCGGCCTGTTCGCCGAGCGCGGCTACGAGCCCGCCACCATCCGCGACATCGCCAAGGGCGCCGGCATGTCGACCGGCGCGGTCTTCGCCAACTTCCAGGACAAGGCCGAACTGTTCGAAGCCGTTCTGACCGAGGACATGGCCGGTCTGGCCGAGGTCATGCTGAACGGCGCCGGCGACGGCTCGACCCGCGACCGCCTCGTCAACGCCCTGACCGCCGGCTACCACGGCTCTATCGACCAGCTGCCGCTGTTCCAGGCCATCGTCGCCCGTTCGTGGTTCCAGCCTGTCGCCGCGGAGACCCGCCAGCGGGCCGCGACGCAAGGCCTGACCGACGTCATCTCCGATATTCTGCGCGCCGGCATCGGCGCGGGCGAGATCAAGCAGGACGCCGACGTCGCCCTGCTGACCGAGCTGACCTGGGACGCCTATCTGTCGAACTATCGCCGCGCCGCCTACGACGGCTGGACCGTGGATCAGCTGGCCGACCACATCGGCCGTCAGGTCGACACCCTGCTGGCCGGCGTCTCGACGAAGTAAGAAGGCTCGGAAGAGCCTTCAGCTCTTCCACCTCAGCACCGCCGGCTTGACCGGATTGGAGAAGCCGCGCACCTCAGCGCGGCTTTTCTGCCATTCGCGCTTCAGTTGCTGGTACCATTTCGCCTGCTTGTCGGCGTCGTCTATCCAGATCAGGGCCGGGTCGTAGCGCAGCCCCTCGTTCTGGAGGTTCACCATCCCTCCATCCTGCTTCAGGAAGGCGACGACCCCCATCCGCAGGAAGGGTTTGGCGATCCCGACCACCCAGTGGTCGGACCAGAAGATCTGGGTGATCCGCGTCTTCGTCTCGGTGACCGGCGTCAGACAGGTCAGGGCCATGACCTGCTTCTCCCCCACCTGGATGTGCTCCCAGCGATAGCCGGGCAGGCGGAAGGTGATCTCGGTCGCCGGGGCGCCGCCAAGGATCTTGTAGGCGCGGCTGTTCGATGACGGGGCGTGGCGCACCATGGCGAAGCCCAGCTCGCGCGGCTCGAAGGCCTTGGCCTTCTCGTGCATCGAATGTTCGGAACGCCACCACCACTGCTGGTGGACGTAAGGCCCGTGGGCGGGGTCCATCAGGCCGACGACCGCGTGGTCGATATGGCTGTCGAAGTCCATCCCCTCTACCAGTTTCGCATCCCC
>CAMLNY010000217.1 GCA_946481405.1 uncultured Brevundimonas sp.
CACCGACCGCGACCTTCTGGACGCCCCGCCGCCCCGCGTCGACATCATCTGCGCCGGCGACGTCCAGTACGAGCAGCCCATGGCCGGCCGTGTCATGGACTGGCTGAACTCTGCGCGGTCCCAAGGAACCCGCGTTCTGATCGGCGACCCCCACCGCACCTATTTCAACGCCGAGGGCCTGACCTTCCTCGCAGAATACCAGGTGCCCACCACACGCGAACTGGAGGATTTCGCCATCAAGCGCAGCTCGGTCTTCGAGCTCCAATAGCGGCCACGCTTGGCGCCACGGCGCTTCCGCCCCATCTTGTCCCCATGCGCGCCGCCCTCCTCGCTCTGAGCCTGACCGCGACCGCCGGCGCCGCCTCGGCCCAGGTTCATACCCCCGGCCAGCCCTACATCGGCGCCCCCATGGCCGACCGACTGCGCGATCGCATGGAGATCCAGCGCCTTCAGTCCGACGAGCGCGCCGCCTTCGCCCGCCAGCAGCAGCTGAACGCGCGCCTGACCGAGCTGGAAATCCGGGCCCGGCGGCAGCCGGAGCCCTACGTTCCGCTTGTCGACGTCCGACCGTCGCCGGACGCACGACGTCGCGCGCGGGAGGCGGCCACCGCCCGGCGCGAGGCGACTGTGTCAGGCGTGACCCAGATCGACGACTGGCTGGCTCGCTCGCCGCGCTGAGCATGCATCCCTTCCCCTCTCTCCGCGTTCCGGCCTAGCTTGGCGGGAACAGCAGGGAGGCGAGCATGCGTTGGCAGGGCGGACAGCGGGGCGGCGGGATCGAGGATCGCCGGGGCATGGGCGGCGGCATGGCGCTCGGCGGAGGCGGCATCGGCGTCCTGGTGCTGGCGGCCATCGGCTATTTCGTCTTCGGCATCGACCCCAACACGACCCAGCAGGTCGCCTCGACTTTCGGTCAGGCCGGGGCGGCGCAGGAAGGCAGGCAGGGGACGCCCGAGGATCAGGCCGGCCTGTTCGTCGATGTGGTCGGCCGCAATATCAACGACGTCTGGGCGACCAAGCTCTCGGGCTACCGTCCGCCGGACAACATCGTCCTCTACACCCAGGGCACATCCACCGGCTGCGGCTACGGCCAGGCGGCGATGGGGCCCTTCTATTGCCCGACCGACCGTCAGGTCTATCTGGACCTCTCCTTCTGGCAGGAAATGGAGACCCAGCTCGGGGCCTCCGGCGCCGACTTCGCCCGCGCCTATGTTCTGGCCCATGAGATCGGCCATCACGTCCAGACCCTGACCGGCGCCTCGGAACAGGTGCAGGCCGCCCAGCAGCGCGCCTCCTCCGAGGGCGAGGCCAACCGCTATTCCGTCGCGCTGGAGCTTCAGGCCGACTGCTACGCCGGGGTCTGGGCCGCCAACGCCGCCTCGGTCTCGGGCGGAGAGGTGGCGATCGAACAGGGCGACATCGAGGAAGGCCTGCGCACCGCCTCGGCCATCGGCGACGACACCCTGCAGCGTCGCTCGGGCGGCGGCGTTAATCCCGAAAGCTTCACCCACGGCACCTCGGCCGAGCGTCAGGAATGGCTGCTGCGCGGCTATCAGTCCGGCGATCCGGCCGTCTGCGACACATTCCGGGGTCTGTAGGACCGCAACACCGCTTGTTGCAGCGCAAACGGCGCGGCATGGTCACGCTGTGACCTCCCGCGCGTCCAGAGCCGCCGATACGCCCACCCCCGCCGCCAGCCTGCGCGCGGCGCGTCGCATCGTGGTCAAGGTCGGCTCGTCGCTGGTCGTGGACCAGAAGGCGCCCGCCACCGTCTGGCTGGCCGGCCTCGCCGCCGACATCGCGGCCCTGCGGGGTCAGGGGCGGCAGGTCGTCGTCGTCTCCTCCGGCGCCGTGGCCCTGGGACGGGGCCGGCTGGGACTGGAGAAGAACGCCCGTCTCGATGAGAAACAGGCCGCCGCCGCCGTCGGCCAGTCCCTGTTGATGCAGGCGTGGGAGGCGGCGCTGGCGGGCTCGAGCCTGACGCCGGCCCAGGTCCTCCTGACCCGCGACGACACCGAGCGCCGCCGCCGCTGGCTCAACGCGCGGGCGACGCTGGAGGCCCTGCTCAAGCTCGGCGTCGTGCCCGTGGTCAACGAGAACGACACCGTCGCGACCGAGGAAATCCGCTACGGCGACAACGACCGGCTGGCGGCGCGGACGGCCCAGCTGGTGCGCGCCGACCTGCTGATCCTGCTCTCCGACGTCGACGGTCTGTACACGGCCGATCCGCGACGGGACGCCTCGGCGCAGCACCTTCCCCTCGTCGAGGTCCTGACGCCCGAGATCGTGGCCATGGCGGGCGGAGCCAATGCCGAGGCCGATGTCGGCACGGGCGGCATGGCGACCAAGCTGGAGGCGGCGCGCATCGCCCGCTCGGCCGGCTGCGCCACCCTGATCGTCTCGGGTCTGGGCGCCCGGCCGCTCAGCGCCGTGGCCTCCGGCGCGCGGGCCAGCCTGATCACCGCCCCGGCCACCCCCTTGCAGGCCTACAAGTCGTGGATCGCCGGCAGTCTGGAACCCGCAGGGTCTCTGTCGGTCGATGCGGGCGCGGCGGAAGCCCTTTCGGGCGGCCGCAGCCTGCTGGCCTCGGGCGTACGCAAGGTGGAGGGCCGGTTCGACCGGGGCGACTGCGTGCGTGTGGTCGGCGCCGACGGCGGCGTTCTGGGCGTCGGTCTGGCCGCATACGCCGCCGACGAGATGGCGCGCATCCAGGGCCGCCACTCGGGCGAGATCGAGGATCTGGTCGGCTACAAGGGACCCGGCGTCGCCATCCACCGCGACGATCTGGTGCTGCACGGATGAGCGATGTTCAGGCCGTCATGCTCGAACGCGGACGGAGAGCACGCGCGGCCGCCGACGCCGTCCGTCTGGCCGCGGCAGAGGTCCGGTCGGCGGCCCTGTCGGCCATAGCGGCGGCGATCCGCGCGACGGCCGACGCCATCCTGATCGCCAACGCCCGCGATATCGACCGGGCCCGGATGAATGGCATGGCCGAGGCCCAGATCGACCGTCTGGCCCTGACGTCCGCCCGCATCGAGGCGATGGCGGCGGCGGTGGATGAGGTCGCGGCCTTTCCCGATCCGCTGGGCGTCGAGACCGCCCGCTGGACCCGTCCGAACGGTCTGGACTTCGCCCGCGTGCGGACGCCCATCGGTGTTCTGGCCATCATCTACGAGAGCCGGCCCAATGTTACGGCGGACGCGGCGGCCCTGTGCCTGCGGTCCGGCAATGTCGCCATCCTGCGCTGCGGCTCGGACTGTCTGGACAGTTCGCTGGCCATCCATGCTGCGGCCGTCGAGGGGCTGAAGAGTGCGGGCCTGCCCGAGGATGCGGTCCAGCTGATCGACACCCCGGACCGGGCGGCGGTCGGCGCCCTGCTGACCGGTCTGGACGGCGCGATCGACCTTCTGATCCCGCGCGGCGGCAAGAGCCTCGTGGCGCGTGTGCAGGCTGAGGCGCGGGTTCCGGTGCTGGGCCATCTGGAGGGGATCAACCACACATACCTGCACGCCTCGGCCGACGCGGAGATGGCGCGGGACGTGGTCCTGAACGCCAAGATGCGCCGAACCTCCGTCTGCGGATCGACCGAGACCCTGCTGGTCGATCGCGCCGCCGCCGGACGCCTTCTGCCGCCGATCGCCGAAGCCCTGATCGCCGCCGGGTGCGAACTGCGTGGCGACGCCGAGGCCCGCGCCATCGTCCCGTCGATGACGGCCGCGACGGACGCCGACTGGGGCCACGAGTTCCTCGCGCCCGTGCTGGCGGTGAAGGTCTTGGACGGTCTGGATGCAGCCGTCGCCCACATCCGCCGCTACGGCTCGGGTCACACCGACGCGGTCGTGGCGGAGGACGAGGAGGCGGCGGCGGAGTTCCTGAACCGCGTCGACAGCGCCATCGTCCTCTGGAACGCCTCGACCCAGTTCGCGGACGGGGGGGAGTTCGGCTTCGGCGGAGAGATCGGCATCTCCACCTCCCGGCTCCACGCCCGGGGTCCCGTCGGGTCGGAGCAGCTGACCAGCTACAAATACGTCGTGCGCGGGGCCGGTCAGACCCGGCCCTGACGTCATCCTTCTCCCCTCGGGGGA
>CAMLNY010000218.1 GCA_946481405.1 uncultured Brevundimonas sp.
CAAGAAGGGACTCGCGGCGGCGACCCTGCTGCTCGACGCCGGCAAGGGCGCGGCGGCCCTGCTCATCGCGCGCCATCTGTTCGGCTCGGAACTCGCCGGAGCCATCGCCGGCGGCGCGGCCTTCCTCGGCCACCTGTTCCCGGTCTGGCTGGGTTTCAAGGGCGGCAAGGGCGTGGCCACCTTCTTCGGCCTCCTGCTCGCCGCCTGCTGGCCTCTGGGCCTGATGGCCGGTGCGACCTGGCTGATCGTCGCCTTCGCCCTGCGCTATTCTTCGCTGGCGGCGCTGGTCGCGGCCGCCGCCGCGCCGATCTACGCACTCCTGCCGCTGCCGGCCCTGGGTCTGCCAGCCAGCCAGCCGATCTTCGTCCTGGCCATCGTCACGGCCGTGCTGATCTACGTCCGGCACCACGAGAACATCGCCCGCCTGCTCAAGGGGGCCGAGCCTCGTAGCGCCGCCAGGACGTGAGCCTCTCGGAAACCGAGCGCTTAGCTCGCCTGCGGCTCGCCCGCGCCGAGCGGGTCGGCCCGGTTTCCTTCCGCCAGCTTCTGGACCGCTTCGGCACCGCCGTCCGGGCCCTTGAGGCCCTGCCTGACCTGATCCGCAAGGGCGGGGACCACGGCTATACTCTTCCGCCCATCGATCGGATCGAACAGGAAATCGCGGCCGGGACTCAGATCGGCGCAGCCCTGCTGGTGCTCGGAGACGCGGCCTATCCCGATCAACTCGCTGCGCTCGACCCGCCACCTCCCCTGCTCTGGACGCGCGGCGATGCGGGTCTGCTTTCCCGCGAAGCCGTTGGCGTCGTCGGCGCCCGGATCGCCTCGGCTGGCGGTCAGCGGATCGCGCGCGGTCTGGCCCAGCAACTGGGAAAGGCCGGCTTCGTCGTCGTGTCCGGCCTCGCCAGGGGCATCGATGCGGCCGCTCATGCCGGGTCGGTGGAGACCGGAACGGTGGCGGTGCTCGGCGGCGGAGTCGACGACGTCTATCCCTCCGAGAACGCTGACCTTTACGCACAAATCGTCGAGCGCGGCTGCGTGGTTTCGGAAAGCCCGGTTGGCGCCCGGGCCCAGGCGCGCGACTTCCCCAGGCGCAACCGCATCATCTCCGGCCTGTCGCGCGGCGTGATCGTGGTGGAAGCCGAGCTGCGGTCCGGCTCCCTGATCACTGCCCGGCTGGCCAATGAGCAGGGCCGTGACGTCTTCGCCGTGCCGGGATCGCCACTGGATCCCCGCTCGAAAGGGCCGAACGAACTGCTAAGGCAAGGGGCCATCCTGTGCGAAGGCATCGACGACGTCCGTCGCGCCTTCGAGACCCTGCGGACCTTGCGCGAGCCGCCGGTCGACCATCCCTTCGACGATGCGCCCGACGACGTCGATTCCGTTTTCCTCGATCGGGTCGCAGCCTTGCTGTCCCCCACACCCGCCCCCCGTGACGAGATCGCCCGCGCGCTGAACGCCCCGATCAGTCAGGTCGCCGCCGCCTTGCTGGAGCTCAGCCTTGTCGGCCGCGCGACCCTGCTGCCCGGAGGGTTTGCCTCGCTCTAGCCGGGTCGGGGACGTTCAGGCTCTGCGACCGCGACGGGTCTGCGGGTCATGGTCTCACCGGCCAAAGTCGCCGCGCTCTCCAGAATACGGGCCAGAGCTTCATCTCCGTCCCAGCGCGCCATCTGAGCCAATTCCAACGCCATCGCGCCGATGTATTCCCGAACAGGGAACTCCGACGCCGCCTCATCCTCGGCGGACTTTGCCGGGGCTGCTCCCGCCGACTCACTTGCGTATTGCGTCGCCATATCCCTCTCCTTAGCCCGACACAGGCATTGGATACAACCTTAGGTACTTTGACAACCTTAACGCGAGAGACCCTTGTTCGGTTTCGCCCGGTTGACAGGGTTCGCAACGCCAACCACGTTCTCCGCCCCTCCTCCCAGACTGAGCCGTAATGAATCTCGTCATCGTCGAGAGCCCCGCCAAGGCCAAGACCATCAACAAATACCTCGGCTCGGACTTCGAGGTTCTGGCCTCCTACGGGCACGTTCGCGACCTGCCGTCCAAGGACGGATCGGTAAAGCCGGACGATGACTTCTCGATGGAATGGGAGGTCGACGCCAAGGCGTCCAAACGCCTTTCGGAGATCGCCGAGGCGGCCAAGCGGGCCGACCGCGTCATTCTGGCGACTGACCCGGACCGGGAGGGCGAGGCGATCAGCTGGCACGTTCTGGACGTCCTCACCAAGAAGAAGGCGCTGAAGGACACCGAGGTTCAGCGCGTCACCTTCAACGCCATCACCAAGGCCGCCGTGCTGGAGGCCATGGCCGCCCCGCGGGATCTGGATATGGAGCTGGTCGAGGCGTACCTCGCCCGCCGCGCGCTCGGCCAGCAGCAGCACCCCCGCGACCTCAACCGTGAGTTGATCGAGGCTTATCTGGCGCGCCGCGCTCTCGACTATCTGGTGGGCTTCACCCTGTCTCCGGTGCTGTGGCGCAAGCTCCCCGGCGCGCGTTCGGCCGGTCGTGTCCAATCCGTGGCGCTCCGCATCGTCGTCGACCGCGAGATGGAGATCGAGCGGTTCAAGCCGCAGGAATACTGGTCGATCGAGGCTGACCTGGCCGCCGACAGCCCGCCCTTCACCACGCGTCTGGTCAAGCACGCCGGCAAGCGGGTCCAGCGCCTGGACATCGCCTCCGAGGCCACGGCCTTCGCCGCTCGCGACGCCATCCAGTCCGGCGACTTCACCATCAGGTCGATCGAGAAGAAGCCGGTTCGCCGCTTCCCCTCGCCGCCCTTCACGACCTCGACCCTGCAACAGGAGGCGGCGCGCAAGCTCGGCTTCGACGCCCAGCGCACCATGCGGGCGGCGCAGAAGCTGTATGAGGGCGTCGACGATACCGGCGGCCTGATCACCTATATGCGGACCGACGGCCTGTTCGTGACGCCGGAAGGCATCGCCCAGGCCCGCTCGGCCATCGAGCAGACGTTCGGCCCCGCCTTCGTCCCGGGCGAACCGCGCCACTACAAGACCAAGGCCAAGAACGCCCAGGAGGCGCACGAGGCCATCCGCCCGACCAACATCAGTCGCCACCCCGACTCCCTGCGGCTGGAGAGCGACCTGCAGCGGCTCTACGAGCTGATCTGGAAACGGATGGTCGCGTCGCAGATGGAGGCAGCCCGTCTGGACCGGACCACGGTCGATGTGGAGACCTCCGACGGCCAGACCGGCCTTCGCGCCACGGGGCAGGTCGTGACCTTCGACGGCTTCCTGGCCGTCTACGAGGAAGGCCGCGACGAGAAGCAGAAGGGCGCCGAGACGGACGAAGACGACGATTCCACCCGTCTGCCCGCGCTGAAGGAAGGCGCGAAAGCGAAGGTCGAGGCTGTGCGCACCGACCAGCATTTCACCGAGCCGCCGCCGCGCTTCTCGGAAGCCACCCTGGTCAAGAAGCTGGAAGAGCTCGGCATCGGCCGGCCCTCGACCTACGCTTCCATCCTGACGACGCTGCGCGACCGCGAATACGTCCGGATGGAGAAGAACCGCTTCTATCCCGAGGACAAGGGGCGGCTGGTCACGGCCTTCCTGGAGCAGTTCTTCCGCAAATGGGTCGAGTACGACTTCACGGCGGCGCTGGAGACCCGGCTGGACGAGGTTTCGGCGGGCGATCTGAACTGGAAGGTTCTGCTTCGCGAGTTCTGGACCGATTTCCATGTCGCCACCCAGGCGGCGGGAGAGCTGCGCACAACGGCCATCCTGGACGCCCTGAACGAGAGCCTGGGGCCGCACATCTTCCCCATGAAGGAAGACGGGTCGGATCCGCGCGAATGCCCCCTGTGCCATCAGGGCCAGCTCAGCCTGAAGACCAGCCGCTTCGGCGCCTTCGTCGGCTGCTCGCGCTATCCGGACTGCAAATTCACCCGCCCCGTCGCCTCGCCAGACGCGGCCGAGGGATCCGCGGACGGCGGCGACCGCGAACTGGGCGTCGACCCGGCGACGGGTCAGCCGGTGTCGCTCAAGATCGGGCGGTTCGGTCCCTATGTCGAAACGCCGAGCGACGGCGACAAGCC
>CAMLNY010000219.1 GCA_946481405.1 uncultured Brevundimonas sp.
CTGCGCCGGGCGCGGCCGGACTACGGCTGGCTGAGCGAGGAAACCGCCGACAGCCCCGAGCGGCTGAAGCACGCGCGCATCTTCGTGGTCGATCCCATCGACGGCACCGTCGCCTTCATGAAGGGCCGCCCATGGTGGTGCGTGCCGATCGCCGTAGTCGAGGACGGTCGGCCGGTCGCCGCCGTCATCCATGTCCCGGCGACAGGCGAGACCTATGAAGCGACACTGGGCGGCGGGGCCCTGCTGAACGGCCGCCCGATCACGGCTTCGGACGCCACGACCCTCGACGACGCGGCCGTCCTCGCCGACGCCCGCCTGATGGAGGGGCCGCACTGGCCCGAACCCTGGCCGCCGATGCGGTACGAGAAGCGGAACGCCCTCGCCTATCGCATGGCCCTGGTCGCCTCCGGCGCCTTCGACGCCGCCATCGCCCTGACGCCCAAGTGGGACTGGGACGTCTGCGCCGGCGCCCTGATCGCCACCGAGGCCGGGGCGAAGGTGTCGGATCATCATGGCCGCCCGTGGCGTTTCAACCAGCCGGACCCGCGTCAGGCCAGCCTCGTCTGCTCCGCTCCGGCCCTGCACCCGTTGATCCTGAGGCGGACTGCGCCTATCCCGCTCGCGACCTGATTCCCTCCGATTTGGACCGCCCGATGACCGACGCCAACACCGATCCCCAGCTGCTTCACCTCGTTATCGGCGGCGAGCTGCGCCACCTCGACGCCCCGGTCTTCCGCGACTTGTCCAAGGTCGAGTTCGTCGGCGCCTATCCGAACTACGCCGAGGCCAAGGCCGCCTGGAAAGCCCGCGCCCAGGCCACCGTCGATAACGCCCACATGCGCTTCTTCATCCTGCACGCGCACCGCATGATCGACCCGCGCGGCGACGCCTGATCGTCGCAGGCGGAACCGTAGCGGCGACGCGCGCGCTCTAATCGTCTACGCTGGCGTACACTTGAGGAGCGTGAGCATGATCCCAACCCTGATCGTTCTGGGCCTGCTGGCGCTGGGCGTGGCCATTGTCGCCTTCGCCACCCGACGCCCGGCGACGCGCCAGAATCTCGCCGTCGATGACGATACGGCCTGGAACGACACTGTCACGCCCGCAGACGCCAGTGCCGCTCCGGCCGATCCCTTCGCTCACGCGCCGGTGCTGACGCCCCCTGTCGCCTCCGAGTCCGCCCCCGCCGACGCCGTATCGCGGGAGCGCGCGTCGTGAACCTGTTCGGAACCCAGCTCGAGGGCGCCCAGATCGCTGCGCTCGTCGGCCTTCTGGCGACCCTTGCCCTGTGGCTGATCGTGCTGGGTCGCGAGCGGGGCTATGCGAAGTGGTTCAGGCAGTGGGAGGCCGACCGGAAGACGCGGCTCGAGGCCGAACAGGGCAAGACCATGCCGAAGCGCGAGCCCACCGGCCCCTGGGGCTGATCTACTCGCGCCGCAGCAGCTTCTCGGTCAGCAGCGTCCCCCACCAGTTGGCGCGGAAGTCCTTGCGCATGGCCTCGGGGTCGTAGGCGTCCGACTCGACCCAGTCCATGAAGCCCACGCCCGTCGGTTCGACCTCATTCACATAGGTCTCCAGGAAGTGGTCCAGAACCCCGGTCAGCCCTTCGCGGCTGTGCAGGTATTTCTTCGACAGCTCGCGCATCGCCTCGGAGATCGGCTCGCCGAGGTGGAAGTGGCGATAGAAGACCGCCATCAGCCCGGCCCGGTCCGCCCCGGACTTGCAGTGGATCAGCACGGGATATTCGATCGTCCGGAACAGGTCCCGCGCCCGACGCACCCGCGCCTTCTCGGGCGGATCACGCGAATCGAGCGGCGCGTCGATCAGGGTCAGGCCCAGCCGCTCGCACGCCGCCTTCTCCAGCCAGTAGTAGCCTTCGTCCCGCTCGCCGCGCAGGTTGATGACGGTTCTGATCCCCCGCTTCGCCCAGCCTTCCAACTGGCGCGGAGACGGCTGGTTGGTGCGCACCAGATCGGGGCCCAACCAGTGGGCGTTCGAAAACGCGAGCCGGAGGAAGGCGTGGTCGTTCCAGAAGAAGTCCCGTTCGGCCGCCTTGCGCCCGGCCTCCGTGCTCACATCGAAACGCGTCATGGGCGCAGACATAGAGGGGGCGACAGCCCGCGTCATCCTGTGCAGGATCGTGGATGGACCGTGGCCCAAGTGGAGTGTCTTCGATGCGTCTGATCCCGCTCGCCCTCATCCTCGCGCCGTTCGCGTCGGGCGCCTGCTCCCCGGCCGAAGACCCCGCGTCCATGGCCGCTGAGGCGGTAGCCGAGGCCCCGGCCGCCCCCGGGGCCCGGACGGCGCCGGAGAGCGATCCCGCTCTCGACGCGAAGATCCGGGAAATCGTCGGCGACGCCCCTGGCTCCCGCTGGCTCAGCGTCGTGGACGGTGAGGGCGATCAACGGATTGCGCTGGCGTACCTGCTCGGCATGAACTGGTGCGGCTCCGGCGGTTGCAACCTGCTGATCCTCCGTCCCGCTCCCTACGGCTGGGAACAGGTCGGCAATGTCTCGCGCGTCAGCGCCCCGGTGCGGGTGCTGAACACCTCGAGCCACGGCTTGCCCGATATCGGCGTGACTGTCTCGGGCGGCGGCGGCCCGCCCGCCTATGAGGCGAAGTTGTCCTTCGACGGCCGCTCCTATCCCCGCTTCCCGTCGGACGAACCGCTTCTCGATGCCTTCGGACGCCCGGTCATCACCGAAGACGCCGTCCGTCTCCTTCCGAGTGATCCCTTGAGCTCGCGGAGGGCTGGGTCTCCGGCGGGGCGGCCGACCTCGGGCGAATGACTTCGCCCGTCCCGACCGCCTCGCAGGAGGACGCCGCCTCGCGCCCCCTGATCGGCCGCATCTGGCGGGACTATCTGTCCGGCCGCAAGACGCCGCTGATCCTGTCGCTGGTTTGTGCGGCCGTCGCGGGGATCGCCAACGCGACCATCCTGCAGATGTTGCAGCCGGCCATCGACGGCATGTTCCAGTCGAAGCCCGTCACCATCGCGGGCCTGTTCGTCATCCAGCCCGAGCACGCCCTCCTCGCCATCCCCGCCGTCATTGTGGGCATCAGCCTGATCTGGACGGCGGCGGCGCTGGGACAGGCGGCGCTGGTCAACCGCATCGGCCACGGCATAGTCGGCGACATCCAGGTCCGGCTGTTCGGCGCCATGATCCGCGCGGACCTCGCTCGCCTGCGCAGCCAGCACTCCGGCGCCTTCGTCTCCTCCGTCCTGTTCGACGCCAATCTGGTGCGCGAGGCCTTCACCAACGGAGTGGTGAACTACACCCAGCACGGCCTGACCTTGATCGCGGTCATCCTCTACATGGCCTGGTCGGACTGGAAGCTGACGGCCATCGTCCTCCTCGGCGCCCCATTGATCGCTTACGTCATCCGCCGCTTCGGCAAGCGGATGCGCAAGGCCACGACCGGCGCCATGGTCGAGACCGAGAACCTCTCCACCGCCCTGATGGAGAACCTCGATGGCGTCCGGCTGATCAAGATCGAGAACCGCGAGGCGGCCGAGGAGGCGCGCGTGGCCGAGGTCGTCGACCGTCGCCAGCGCCACGTCATCAAGTCCGCGGACAGTCGCGCCTTCGCCGGCCCCTTCTCCAACCTCGTGGCCATGCTGATCGTCGCCGCCGTCATGGCCTATGCGGGCTGGCAGGCGCGTCAGGGCGAGATGACGGTGGGGGCCTTCGCCTCGCGCGCGTCGAGATGCCGGCGCCCGAGGGCGCCGCCGGCATGCCGGGCCTCACCGCCTACGTCGGCCTCCTGATGTCCGCCGGTCAGTCCCTGCGTCAGGTGACCAATCTCCAGACCGTCATGGCCGAGGGTCTAACCGCCGCGCGCCGCCTGTTCGGTGCGCTCGACATCGCCCCGGAAATCCGCGAGGCCGCCTCGCCCAAGGCCCTGCCCGCCGGTCCGACCACCGTCGCCTTCGACGACGTGACCTTCAGCTACGGCTCGGCGCCGACCATCACGGGTACATCGCCCGGCTCAAGGCCATCGCCGCATCGCTGGGCGAGGACCCCGCCACCGTCGAGGTCCTGATCGG
>CAMLNY010000220.1 GCA_946481405.1 uncultured Brevundimonas sp.
CTCGGTGCGCTTTTCCTCGTCGGGCTGGGGCGTAACAGCTGCGGTGAGCTTGTCGATGATGGACATGGGGAGGTCTCCAGGGTTGCCGCTGAATAAGGGGTCAGCCGAACCTGAGTTCCTGAGTCCGGGAGGCGACATTTTCGACCCTTCGCGGGCACGAAATGACGCCGCCTGACCGCATGATCTCGGGGCGCCACGGATGCGGAAAAGGCCATCTTCGGGCGCGGATTGATGGGCCCGGCTCAGAGGCTCTCTGCCATCACGGGGCGCTGACGCGTGATCAAGATTGAGCTTGGGTTGATCAGCGGGCCACCACCCCGGATTGGACCGCATGCCTTCCAACCGGAGCGACATTGCCTATCTGCTCCTGATGAAACTTTTCACCATCGGGTACGAAGGCGCCACCCAGTCCGACGTGATCGGCAGACTGAAGGCGGCGGGCGTCGAGACGCTCGTGGATGTGCGGGCCGTCGCCGCGTCACGGCGCGCGGGGTTCTCGAAGACCGTTCTCGGCGAAAGTCTGAAAGCCGAGGGCATCGACTATCTGCATCTCCGGGCGCTGGGCACGCCCAAGGCCGGCAGGGACGCGGCCCGGAAGGGCGACATCCGGGAGATGCGGGTGATCTTCGCCGATCACCTGGCGGAGCCATCGTCTCAGGTGCAGCTCGCCCAGCTCAGGACGCTCGCGAGCGAGAAGCGGGTCGCGCTGCTTTGCTTTGAAGCGGACCATGCCGGATGTCACCGCGCCGTCCTGGCCGAACAGTTGTCGGCCAGGGACGGATTCGAGGTCGTCAACCTCTAGCGGGGACGTATTGCTCGGAGCCTGGGCTCCCGGGCGGGTGCAGGTCAGCAAGGCCTGCAGTTCCGCTTGGGTCATGGTTGTGGTCAGATCCACTTCGGCTCCGCGACGCGAGGACCTGACGCCGCGATCGGCACGACCACGTCCTTGTCCG
This sequence comes from uncultured Brevundimonas sp., assembly GCA_946481405.1. Next base: position 954 of record CAMLNY010000220.1, read on the forward strand.
CGCCTTCCAGATTGATGACCAGACCAGTGACCTGGCCTGACGGAACGGGGACGAGCGTCTCGACATCGCCGACGTCAGTGAGCGTGGGCTCCGGTGCAAGCAGGCCGGCGTCCTCCGGTTCCGCGCGCCTGGATCAGCGAGCCCCACCCGATCTCAGTTAGGCCACGCGGCGATAACGGCGACGATAGCCGCCGCAGTCATGACCGAGGCCCAGAAGATTTCGCGTTTGGAGAACATGGTCATCCAGCGCAATCCGCCCGTCGGGGTTGCGTTAAACCTTTGACAGGTGAGGGTTCGTCATGTGGCGTACCGAGCCCACGATAGCCTGGACTGTTGCCCCGCGCGTGCGGCCACAGCCAACAGCGGCATCCCATGGCCTTCGCTGCGTCAGCCGCACCGGCCAGCTGGTCCGCTGTCTGAGGCGCATCTCCGGCCGATCTTGCGTCTCACTAATGGCCCCGACCGCGCGCGGCGGCGAGGAGGCCGAACCGCCTAGGGTCGGTCCGCCCGCCAGACGAAGACGAAGTCCCGATGTTCCGCCCAGGTTTGCCCCTCCACATGGTCGCCGACCCCGCAGGCGGCCGTGTGATACGGACCGACGCCATCGCTGGTGCGGAAGGATACGCAGAGGCGTCCATTCTGCGCCTTCCAGCGACCCGCCTCTATCGTGCTGTTGTAGAAATCCCCGGTGACCCGGCCGTCTTCCTGAAGCGCCAGATGCATTGGCTGGAAATACGGCTGGGCCGGATCCGCCGTCAGATCCACGGACCAGGCGCCGTCGAGCGAGGCGGTCTGGGCTTGAACTGCAATCGTGAGCGCGAGAAGGGACAGAAGCATGCGGACTCCTTGACGGTGGAGTCTGACACGAAGTGGCGACGATGTAGAGTCGCGGGCGGAAGTTTCCGCTTCCGGATGGACCTGTTGCTTCGTCTGTCCTGGGCCAGATCCATGTACACCGGTGAAGTCACCACTCCGGAACAGGCCCATGCGTTGGCCCGGACAGGTCAGTTCAAAAATCTGACCGAGATCCAGCGCCGCCTGAAGGCGGAGCGCTTTCCCGATACGAAGCGGCGTTGTTCGGTTTGGGTATCCGTCGACACATCATTGCCCTCTGCGAGGAGAGCGGCGGCCGGTGGCCGCGACCGCCGCGGGAAGTCATCGCGACGACAAAGGAACCGCCTTGGACAGGTCTCGTTTCAGGATTGGAGCTCTCTTCAATACTGCTCCACGAGTGCCCGCACAGAGCCCCGTCGCAGCCGCGGCGGGGGCTTTGCCGTTCAGAACAGGGCAAGGGCGGCGGGTTTGGGTGGGTCAGATGTCAGAAAGCAGGGACCATCCGCGCCGAATGCCGCCGGGATTGCCGGCTTGCAGGGGGTGGGTCTGAAGGGATGCCCCAGGCATAGGGTCCTGGCGGAGACGGAGGGATTCGAACCCTCGGTACCGGTTACCCGGTACGACGATTTAGCAAACCGTTGCCTTCAGCCACTCGGCCACGTCTCCGGCAGGCAGGCTCGATAGCGGAGCCCGCGCCGGGGCGCAATCCGCCCGGTGCAGACTTTCTCGCAAGACCGTGAACGTGCCGATCGCCGCACTTTCCCCGACGTGATCTTGTGAGCCGTCACGGGGAGGGATAGGGCTTCGGCTTCACCGTCTTAGGGAGACGCTCCATGGCCGATCTGGCTCAGGTTACCGAACACATCCGCGGCGCTGTCGGCGACAACTCCGGTCTGGGCAAGACCGTGAAGATCGACCTGGGCGACGTGGGCAAGATCTTCATAGACGGCGCCTCGGTGCCGAACACCGTCACCAACGACGACAAGCCCGCCGACGCCACCGTCTCCATCGGCTGGGACGACTTCATGGCCCTGTCGCAGGGTCAGCTCGACCCGATGATGGCCTTCATGCAGGGCAAGCTGAAGATCGCCGGCGACATGATGATCGCCCAGAAGCTGGCCCCGCTGCTGAAGCGCTAGTGGTCTGCTAAGAAAAGCTATACGTCAGAACGGCGCGGTCTCACGATCGCGCCGTTCGCACATCGGGGAAGGATAACGACCATGGACTTCAAATATTCGGACAAGGCCCTGCACTGGCAGGAGCGGGTCAACCGGTTCCTCGACGACAAGGTGAAGCCCCGCGCCAGGGAGTACTGGGCCGAGGTCCATGCCGATTCCAGCGTCCAGCCGAAGACCATGGAGACCCTGAAGGCCGAGGCGCGCGACGCGGGCCTGTGGAACATGTTCCTGCCGGGCGATCACGGCGCGGGCCTGACCAACCTCGAATACGCGCCGCTGGCCGAGGCCATGGGCCGCGCCGGTCTGTGGACGCCGGAGGTGTTCAACTGCAACGCCCCCGACACCGGCAATATGGAAGTGCTCCATATGTACGGGAACGCGGCCCAGCAGGAGCGCTGGCTGAAGCCCCTGATGGCCGGGACGCTCCGTTCGGCCTTCCTGATGACCGAGCCGGCCGTGGCGTCCTCTGACGCGACCAACATCCAGACCTCGATCGTGCGCGAGGGCGACGAATACGTCATCAACGGCCGCAAATGGTGGTCGACCAACATGGGTCACCCGAACGTCGGCATCACGATCGTTATGGGCAAGACGGACACCGACGCTGCCACCCACGCCCAGCAGTCGCAAATCCTCGTGCCGACCAGTACGCCGGGCTTCCGCGTCGAGCGGATGCTGTCGGTGTTCGGCTATGACGAGCGCCCCATCGGCCACGCCGAGGTCGTCCTCGACAATGTCCGGGTGCCGGTCGAGAACCTGATAGCCGGTGAAGGCCGGGGCTTCGAAATCGCCCAGGGCCGTCTCGGGCCGGGCCGCATCCACCACTGCATGCGCGTTATCGGCGCCGCGGAAAAGGCGCTGGAACTGATGTGCGCGCGGCTCCTGAACCGCACCGCCTTCCGCAAACAGCTGGCCGAGCATTCGGTTTGGGAGCAGCGCGTCGGCGAGGCCCGCACCAATATCGAGATGTGCCGCCTCATGGTGCTGAAGGCCGCCTGGATGATGGACAACGGCGGAGCCAGGAACGCCAGGTCCGAGATCGCCCAGATCAAGGTCGCGGCCCCGCGTATGGCGCTGCAGA
>CAMLNY010000221.1 GCA_946481405.1 uncultured Brevundimonas sp.
CCGCGAAGTGCGGGACATTGACGGAGCGGTCAGCCCCGAACACGGACAGATAGACCACCCGCTCAATCCCGGCTTCGCGGGCGATGTTGAGGGCGATGATGGCCTGGGTGAATTCGTCGGCGGCGACGGCGTTCAGCAGGAAGAGGGTGCGCGCGCCGCGCACTGCGGCGCGCAGGGCGTCGAGATCGAGCAATTCGCCTTGGGCGACCTCGACCCCGGCCGGAAAGTCGGCCTTGGCGGCGTCGCGGACTAGAACGCGCACCTTTGCGCCGCGGTCGATCAGGTTCTGGACGACATGGCGACCGACACGGCCGGTGGCGCCGGTGACGAGGATGGTCATGAGAAATCTCCGGGTTGGGGTAGTGGACAGGCCGGAAGATCAATGATCCAAATCCGATCCGATAGGCGCGGATTTGGGACGCGTCGTCTCACAGGTGGAACGGATGGATCTGCTGGCGCTTTCGGACTTCACCCTCGTCGCCCGCAGCGGCGGCTTTGGCCGGGCGGCCCGCGCCGCCTCCCGTCCGAAGGCGACCCTGTCGCGCCGCGTCTCGGAACTGGAAGCGAGTCTGGGTCTGAGGCTGTTCGAGCGGGGCGGCCGATCCCTGAAGCTCACCCCGGACGGTGAGCTCCTCTTTCGACGCACGTCTGCGCTCCTGACCGAGCTGGAGGAGGCGACAGCCGCCGTGGCCTCGGGCGGGGAGGCTCCCCGCGGCCGGATGCGCATCAGCGCGCCGCTCCTGTTCTCCCAGACCGCCATGGGCCGGCTCGCCGCCGGCTTCGCGGCCCGCTACCCGGAGGTCCAGCTGGAGGTCACGACCGAGGATCGGCCCGTAGACATGGTCGAGGAGGGGTATGACCTCGTCATCCGCGTCAACCCGGACCCGGACGCGGCCCTCGTCGGTCGCGTCTTCCTGCGGGACCGTCTGGTCGTGGTCGCGGCGCCGGAGCTTCAGCGCCCGGCAGAGGACCGGCCGGCGCCCGCCGTCGTCCGGGGCCCATTCGAACAGGCGACCTTCTGGTCGACCCTCAGCGTCTCGGGAGAGCGCTCGAACGTCCCGGTCACGCCGACGCTCAGCCTGTCGTCGATGATCATGGTGCGGGACGCGGCGCTGGTCGGCGCGGGCGTCGCGCGCCTGCCGATCTCCCTGGTCAGCCGGGACCTGTCGGCGGGCCGGCTCGTGTCCTGGGGCGACGCCGATGCCCCCGAGATCGCCCTCTGGGCGCTCTATCCATCGCGCCGTCTCCCCAGCGCCCGGGTCACCGCCTTTCTGGACCATCTGAAGCGAGTCTTCCCCACCGGCGCCCCGGAAGAACTGGCCGCCTTCGCCCCGTAGCCGGGGGCGCGCGGACCGCTCAACGCGCCCAGGCTGCCCGCTGTGCGAAGACCTGCTGGACGGCGTCCATGTTCTCCGTCCCCCAGGTGCAGAGCGGCACGAGCGCAAGCGACAGGCTCAGGCCGAGCGGTGTCAGGCTGTAGTCCACCCGTGGCGGTATCTCCTTGTAATCCGTCCGCTTCACGAGGCCGTCGCCTTCCAGTTCCTTGAGCTGCTGGATCAGAACCTTGTCGCTGACGTCGCGGATGGCGCGTCTCAGCTCGCCGTACCGCGTCGGCCCATCCTGGGCGAGGAAATAGAGGATCAGCGGCTTCCACTTGCCGGAGATGACCCGCAGCGTTGCGTCCAAGCCGCAGGTGAACCCGGGCAGGGTCGGGGCGCAGGCGGCGCCGGCGGAGATGTCGTCAGAGGTCGAGGTCATTTTTCTGGGCACTTACCAAAAGGTGCATACTTGTCGAAACGTAAGCGTCTCGCCAGCTCCCTGCAACTCAAGCAAGGAGCACGAGAATGACCAGACTTCAGGGCAAGACCGCCGTCATCACCGGGGAGGCACCGGCATCGGCCTGGGGGCCGCGCGACGGTTCGTCGAGGAGGGCGCCTTCGTCTACCTCTTCGGAAGACGTCAGGCGCAGCTCGAGGCGGCCGCCGACGATCTGGGCCCCAACGCGCGGGCCGTCACCGGATCGATCACCGAGGCAGCCGACCTCGACCGGCTGTACGAGACCGTGAAGGCCGAACGCGGCGGGCTCGACATCCTCTTCGCCAACGCTGGCACAGGGGACTTCGCCAAACTCGGCCAGATCACGCCCGAGCACTACGACAGCATCTTCGACGTCAATGTGAAGGGCACCGTTTTCACGGTGCAGAAAGCCCTGCCGTTGATGTCGGACGGCGGCTCGATCATCCTGACCGGCTCCAGCACCGGGGTCATGGGAACGCCCGCCTTCAGCATCTACAGCGCGACCAAGGCGGCCATCCGCAATCTGGCGCGAACATGGGCGCTTGACCTCAAGGGCACGGGCATTCGGGTCAACGTCCTCTCTCCCGGGCCGACGACGACCGAACTCGCCCGCGACGTCCTCGGCGAGGAGGGGCTCGCCGCGATCGGGGCGTCCACGGTTCTGGGGCGCATGGGCGACCCCGCCGAGACCGGCGCGGTCGCGGCCTTCCTGGCCTCGGCGGATTCCAGCTTCATGACCGGCGGCGAAGTCTTCGTCGACGGCGGGCTGGCCCAGGTCTGAAGCTTCGGGAGGCGCCTGGGTCCGGCAGGCGCCTTCCCTGGTCTCCTGGCAGGCCTGAAACGGAGACAGGTTGGCATCAGACTGACAGCGCCGCCACCGGCTTGCTGCCAGTCGACCGAACCGCGTCGTCAGTTCGCTGCGGCCATGGGCGCCGGGGCGGCCGTTCGCATCGCTTCCAACAGGGCCTGGAATAGCAGGGCCGGATTGATCGGCTTGGCCAGATGCCGGTCGGCGCCCGCCGCCTCGCTGGCGCGGGCGTCCTCGGGCATGGCGTTGGCCGTGACCATGATGACCGGCGTGGGCGCATCGCCGCGCTCCGCCTCCAGCTTGCGGATCCGCCGCGTCGCCTCCAGCCCGTCCATGACCGGCATCTGCACGTCCATCAGGACGACGTCGAACCGCTCGTTCGCAAACAGGGTCACGGCCTCGGCGCCGTTCACCGCCATGACCGAGTCCGCCCCGGCCTGGGCCAGCAACAGGCCCATGACCTTGCGGTTGGTCGGATGGTCATCGACGACAAGGATGCGTGGCGCGGCCTCGGCCAGCATTTCCTCGCCGCCTTCGACCGTATCCTCCGCCCGGGGCAGGGGCAGGCGCACGGTGAAGACCGAACCCTCGTGGGGCCGGCTCTGAACCGAAATCTCGCCGCCCATCTTCTCAAGCAACCGCCGGCAGATGGTGAGACCCAGCCCCATCCCGCCCACGGTCCGGGTCGCCGACCCGTCGACCTGGGCGAAGTCGCTGAAGATGCGCATCTGGTCGCTGTCGGCGATGCCCACGCCGGTGTCCGACACGGTGATCACCCCCGTCCCGTCCTCCAGACGCGCCCGCACCGTGACCGTCCCGGCCGGGGTGAAGCTGATCGCATTGAGCAGCAGATTGCCGACGATCCGCTTCAGCGCCGCGCCATCTGTCCGCGCCCGGATGGCGATGGACGGATCGATCTCGACCTCGAGCGACAGGCCTTTCTCGACCACCCGCCCGCGGAAGAAGTCGATCATCTCCCGGATTTCGGCCACGTCGACGGTCTGGATGTCGACGTCCTGGGCCACGTCCTGGATGCGGGCGAAGTCGAAGATGGTCTTCAGCACCTCTTCCAGCTGTCGCGTGGATTCGCCCAGCAGCCGGATCATGTCCGCCTGCCTCTGGGTGGCCGCTGGTTCCGCCGCCAGCACGGCGAGCCCGCCGATCACCCCGTTCAGGGGCGTGCGGACCTCGTGGCTCATATTGGTCAGGAACTCGGTCTTCACGCGGCTGGCCTCGGCCGCTCGCCGGGTCAGGGCACCGGTCACCGGGTCGACGGTGATCGTCGGGTGGGTGCTCCGCCCGCGCCGGAACTGCACGGGCGCCCGCTCGGTGAGCAGCTCGGCGCCGCGCGCGCCCCCGATCGCGTACGGGAGCGAGATCAGCAGCGGCAGCCCGAGCCCCTGCGGCTCGTGCAGGCGCC
>CAMLNY010000222.1 GCA_946481405.1 uncultured Brevundimonas sp.
CGTGTTCGCAGCACCGGACTGGTCGCTCGAGCGGGCGGCCGAAGCGATGGTGCGGGCGCGGTTCCAGGCCGACGGGTTCACCCGGCCTCGCATCGAGCCGTCACAGGTGAAGCTGAACTGGCAACCGGTGCGGCGACCCGAACCCTGGAACACCACGCCGCAGACGCTGCGCGGGAAGGCCGGGTGGCGAGCGCGGTTCAGGACGACCTGGACCACGGCGCGCATGCCGTCAGCGCCTTCGCCACGGGCTTCGTAATAGGCGGCCTGGGTCAGGCATTCGAGGTCGCGCGAGGCGTCCAGCGCATTGGCGATGCGGAACGGACGGGCGGCGTCGCCGAGGTCGGTCAGGCTGGCGCGGCGCAGGTCGCTGCGGGCGTTGTCGGGACGGAGCTGCTCCAGACGGGCGGTCAGAAGCTCGGCCTGACGGTCGCGCTGGGCGCCGCCGGCGACGGTATAGGGATCGTGACGACGGGCGATGGCCAGGGCGCTGGCGTCCAGCCCTCCGGCGGCGGCGGATAAAGCCTCTTCCGTAAAACCGGCGGCCGTGGCGCCTTCCAGACGTTCCGCCTGGGCGCGGACGGTCGTCGCACGCGCAACGGTACCGCCCAGATAGGCGCAGCCGATTCCCAGTCCCACCACTGCGCCGAACACGGCAGCCGCCTGCACCGGCCCGATGCGGGCCGCACGGTCGGCGCGCGAGGTCGCACGCTGTTGCGAGAAATGGAACAAAGGCGTCGTCCTATTCAGCAGGGCGGAATGCTGCCCCCGGGTCGTCTGCAGAACCGGGCGACATCGGGTGTCGCGGTCCGGTTTGCGAATCGAAGGTCGGTGAACGAGTGACCGTCGAAGGATGGGCCTTAAGCCAGCTATTTATGGCCTCAATGTGTTTGATTCGCAAGTTGTCGCTGCATTGCAGCAATTGCGACATCGAGGCAGGTTTCGACAAGATCAGGCGTGCTGGGGTTCGGTCTTCGATATCCGTTTTCGGGCCGAATGCCGTAACAGTTTGCACAAGCGGGTCTCTGCGGCGGCTGTCTCGCGCCGTCGCCTGCTTTTCGCGATCGTCTTTATTGTATTCGCGGCGACCAATCATGCGTCCCTGACTGTCGCGGGCGTTCCGGAGGGAACGGCGTCGGGCGGCTTGGCGTTGAAGCGTAACCTTACCTGTTCAGGAGTCTCCCCATGCGTCGTTTCATTGTCTCCGCCTCCGCCCTGACCGTCCTGGCCCTGTCGCTTTCAGCCTGCGGCCACACGACCGAACAGCGCGCCGCGACCGGCGCGATCGCAGGGGCCGTGGTCGCCGGACCCGTCGGCGCGGCCGTGGGCGGCGCGGCCGGCGCTGCGCGTCCGGACTGATCGACGCACTTGGCGTCCGGGGGCCGGGCGCCTATCTGGGGGATCGCCGCGCGTAGAGTGCGTCCTCTCGACGACGCTTGGCCGAAGAATGGCCGCGTTCGCCGATTAGGGGAGGCGCCCCCGCTTGATTTCCGGCCGCGTTTCGGCTTTGCCCACGCCCGGACGCCTTGGCGATCCCCGTTCTCGCGTTCGCCGCGACGAGCCCACCCTTTGAAGGACGACCGACCGACCGCATGAGAGACCTGAAACAGACCGGCTTCAACGACCGCCTCTCCGCCCAGCAGGAAGCCAAGAAGGCCCTGCTCGCCAAGTTCAAGCCGAAAGCGGCGGCGCCCGATCCGGAGTTCGAAAAGCTGGCCGAAAAGCGCGCCGCCGAAAAAGAAGCCCTTCGGCAGCAGCACGAGTTGGCCAAGGCAGAGCAGCGCCGCGAGCGCGCCGAAAAGGAAGCCGCCCGGCTCGCCGCCGAGATGGCCGCGCAGGAGGCTGTCGACGCCGAGAAGCGCGCAGCCCGCAAGGAGCGCAAGCAGCTGACCAAGGAAGAGCAGAAGGCGGCCCGCGACGCCCGCTACGCCGCCCGCAAGGCGCGTCAGCGCTAGGACTTCTCAGCCTCAAGTGCGAAGCCCGTCGCGATGCCGCGGCGGGCTTTTGCGTGTCCGGGATCAGCCCTTGATGAGCAGGTCGCCTAGGGCCTCGCGCAATTCCTCGCCGGAATAGGGCTTCCTCAGGAACGGCCAGGGCGCGTCGGTCAGGGCCAGATCCACGTCGTCGCCCGCATAGCCCGAGGTCAGCATGATCGCCATCGACGGCCAGCGCTCGGCGCAGGTCCGGGCCAGATCCACTCCGGTCATCCCGCCCGGCATGACGATGTCGGACAGCATGACGTCGAAGGTGCGCTTCTCCAGCAATGTCAGGGCCTCGGCCGCCGTCTCGGCCGTCTCGACCTCCAGCCCCATGCCGCGCAGCTGGTCCGTGGCGATGGCCGCCACGGCCGTGTCGTCCTCGACCAGCAAGACGGTGCGGCCCGCCTTGACCGGACCCAGCGCCTTGCGCGCCTTGGTCGGGGCTGCGGCCTTGTCGACCGCCGCCGGCGGGAGGTAGACGCGGATCTCCGTGCCCTCGCCGACGGTCGAGACGATCTTCACCCCCCCGCCCGACTGGCGCGCGAAGCCATAGACCTGGCTGAGGCCGAGCCCTGTGCCCTTGCCTACCGCCTTGGTGGTGAAGAAGGGTTCGAACACCCGCTGCATGGTCTCGGCGCTCATGCCCGCGCCGGTATCCGAGACGGTGACGCAGACATAGTCGCCGGGCGCCAGATCCAGCACCTCTCCGGGCGCGACCTTGCAGGCCTGGGTCTGGACCGTGATCCGCGCACCCTCGGTCTGACCGCGCTCGGCGACCGCGTCGCGGGCGTTGACGATGAGGTTCAGCAGGGCGGCCTCGAACTGGGCCGGGTCGACGATGACCCGCGCCCCGCCGCGACGGAGCTTCAGCCTGTAGGCCACGGTCTCGCCGACCGCGCGGCGCAGCAGGGGGTCGCTCTCGCGGATCAGGGCGTTGATGTCCACGGCCTCGGGCCGCAGGGCCTGCCGGCGGGAGAAGGCCAGCAGCTGGTGCGTCAGCCGCTCGCCGCGGCGCGCCGCCGACAGGGCGGCCTCGCCCAGCTTCTGACGACGGGCGGCGTCCTCCGGCGACTTCAGGATCAGGTCCAGCGCCCCGATGACCACGGTCAGCAGGTTGTTGAAGTCGTGCGCCACCCCGCCGGTCAGGCGGCCCACCGCCTCCATCCGCTGGGCATGCATCAGGTCCGCTTCGGCCTTGGCCTTTTCCGCCAGCGCTTCGCCAACGCGGTCTTCGAGCAGTTCGTTGATCCGCTTAAGATCATGCTCGACCCGGCGGGCATCTGTGACATCGAAGGCCACGCCGACGAAGCCGATGATCTCGTCGCCCGGCCCGAAGCGCGGGCGCGAGAAGGACTTCAGCCAGCGGTATTCACCACTGTGGTGAAGGTAACGGGCCTCCAGTGAGAAGGGCTGGCGCGTCGCCTCGCCGGCGACCGACTCCTGCACCAGCCGCTGCTGGTCGTCGGGGTGAATGTAGGTGCGCCAGTCCGCCAGACGGACGGTCTCGTAGTCGCCGCCCATGAACTCGACATAGGCCTGATTGACGAAGGCGCGGCTGCGGTCCTGTTTGGTCACCCAGATCAGCACCGGGGCGGTGTCGGCGATGTCGCGGAAGCGGGCCTCGGATTCCAGCACCTCGGCCTGGGCGCGGGTGCGTTCGACTTCGGACCAGGCGCGATCGGCGACCTCTTCCACAAGCTTGATCTCGCCGGGCGTCCAGACGCGGGCGTGAGGGCTGTGGACGTGGATGAAGGCGCGAAGCTGGCCGGACCTGAAGAGCGGCACGGCGATGAATGCGCCGATCTGGCCCGCCTCGAAGGCGCTCACGTGCCCGGCGACAGTAGAATCCGTCGCGACATCGTGCACGACGATGGTGCGGCCGGCCATGAGGGCTTCAGCGGACTCGACCCCGAAGTCGGATATGGCCAGGGGGCCGGTCAGACCCGGAACGCCTTCGGTCCAGTCGCGGCGGACGTTGTACAGACCCGCCTCCATGTCGAGTTCGCCGTAGCCGACCCGCGACGCCTTCAGGACCCGGCCCAGCAC
>CAMLNY010000223.1 GCA_946481405.1 uncultured Brevundimonas sp.
AGCGCCTCCGTGGCGGTATAGCCGAACAGGCGTGTCGCGCCGTCCGACCAGGCGGTGATGCGGCCATCCGGGTCGCAGTCTATCAAGGCGTCGGCCGAGGCGATCAGGGACTGCCGGAGAGCGTGCGTGCGATGGCGCTCCGACAACTCGGCTTCGCAGGCGCGCCCGACCAGCTCCAGGCGGCCGAGCAGGCCGTCCTCGATCTCCCGGGGGTCAGGACCGAGCACGCTGATCGCGCCCACGATCTCGTCGTTCACCCTCAGAGGAACGCCCGCGTAAAAACGCACGTACGGCGGTCCGGTCACATAGGGGCTGTCGCTGAAACGTGGATCGGCCAGGACGTCGTGGATCCAGAGGGTCCGCTCCGGCTCGGCCAAGGCGTGGGTGCAAAACGAATCCTTCCGATCGATGACCGAGCCCTCGAAGCCCACGGCGCCGGCGACCCGCACATGGTCGTTGTCCACGAGCGACACGAGGGCGACCGGCGCACTCGCCAGTTCGGCGGCCAGCGCGGCGAGCGCGTCCAGGCTCGGATCCCGCTCGCCGGAGTTCAGTCCGAGTGAACGAAGCATGGAAAGGCGGCGCGTCTCACCGTTGGTCACGGCCTGCAGACTTCCGACAAACGCGGGCGAGACATTGGAAAATCGGACAATTCCTCTCAATCCTTCCCGCGGCGATTCGACCGGGACTGTAGATTGAAAGCGAGCCGGCGACGGTCAGGAAGCCGACATTGCCCAGATCTGGAACGGCTCAAACCCACGCACGCCCGGGCCGGAAAGCGTCAGCGTGTCCCGCCCGGGACCCATTTCACGTCGCCGGCCCCGTTCGCATTGGCCCTGCGCGCCGCGACGAACAGATGGTCCGACAGGCGGTTCAGATAGCGGATGGCCTCCGCGGTCACCGGCATGCCCGTCTCAACCAACCGTACGGCGTCGCGCTCGGCTCGGCGCGCCACCGTCCGCGCCAGATGCAGATGCGCCGACAGGGGCGATCCGCCCGGCAGAATGAAGCTGTCCAGCGCCTTCAGGCTCTCGTTCATCCAGTCGATCTCGGCTTCCAGCCGGTCGATCTGGGACTGGACAATGCGCAGCGCCTCCCATTTCGGCGCCGGCTCCAGCGGCGTGGCGAGGTCGGCGCCCAGGTCGAACAGCTCGTTCTGGATCCGGCCCAGCATGGCGTCGATGCGGTCGTTCTGTCCCGAGTGCAGCCGGGCCACGCCGATGACGGCGTTCAGCTCGTCGACCGTGCCATAGGCCTCCACCCGCGGGTCGGTCTTGGGCACGCGCTGGCCAGTCGCCAGTCCTGTGTCGCCGCCGTCGCCGGTGCGGGTGTATATCTTGTTGAGGACGACCACCTCAGGACCCGTGGGTGGATTTCCACCACAGCCCGACCATCAGAAGCACGATCGCCGTCGCCTGCAGCACGACGCGCAGCCGCATCAGCTTGTTGGAGTTGGACCGGGCGAAGTCGCCGCCGCGATACAGCGAATAGATGCCGAAGCCCAGGGTGACGGCGACCGCGCCGATGGCGATCAGGACCAGGATGTCGAAGACGTTCATGGCGCCAATCTAGGCCTGTCGCCGGGCCTGCGCCAGCAGGGGCCTCAGCAATGAACGCGCCGCTAACCTTGCCCCTGCGCGCGATCATAACCTTTGCCGTGTCATGGACTGACGGTCAGGAGCTCGAATGACCTACCGCGCGATCCGCAATCTGGATAACCTCCGGACCTCCGCCTCGACGGCGCGTGTCCTCAATCTGTTGCGCGTCGCCCGCGACCACGGCCGCACCGAGGGTTGGCGCAAGGCGCCGCTGTTCGAGAACCCGACCCTCAACCGCTGTTTGATCATCAAGCACCGGCTGCGCAGGAACGAGATCGACGAGTTCCGGGTGCGCCGCTATGTGGCGACCAAGATCATCCTTCCCATCGACGGCTCGGACCTGAAGGTCGGCGGCCGCTATCTCTTCGTCGACCAGATCGGCTTCGACGCCATGATGGAACAGGCCTTCGGCATCACCCCGACCCATCCGGACCGGCGCATCCTGTCGCTCATCGACGAACTGCCCAGCCTCGACCCCTTCCTGTTGCGCGAACAGCTGCGCCGGAACGGCCACACGCCGGACCCTTGCTACTTCAACGTCTCCGAAGCCGACCTGATGCGGATGGCGGACTTCGTCGCCAGCGAGATCACGCCTCTGGTCGACCTGTCGATGGGGCCGGACGCCGATCTGGCCGCCGACAACCCGGTGGCCCGCCTGACCGCCAAGATCATGTCCAACTCGGCCGGCGAGGACATGAGCGCGCTCGGCCAGACCCTCATGCTGCGCCCCGACGAGTACGAGGAAGGCGTCTTCTGCTGGAAGGGCTTCCTCTATTACAAATGGGCGCTCCAGGCCCTGACCGGCGACATCGGCTGGGTGGTGGACAGCGTCCGCCGGGCGAAGCCCTGGGGCCGGGTCGACACCGAACAGCACGTCGCCATCGACCGGGCCAAGGAACAGGTCCGTCGCCGCATCCTGCTGACGTGCGAGGCCACGGCCGACATGCTGCGCGTCTATGACGACGCATTCCGCGGCCTGACCCGTGAGGGCAAGCCGACGGCGTTCCGCGACTTCCTCAAGGACGCCCCGATCCTGTTCGCGCGCCTGGGCGAACGTCTGGGGGCCATCCAGCACATCGTCAGTTTCTGGCGCTACCGCATGGGCGGCGACAAGTCGGTCCCCGGCGCCGAGGAGTTGCTGGACCTGCTGGCCGACTTCGAGACCAGCCTGTCGGGCCGGGAAAGGCCGGATGTTCTGGCGTTGGCGGCGTAGGCTCCAAAAGAAAAGCGGCGCCCCGGAGACCGGGGCGCCGCTAACTCATTTCAAATACCCGGCGCTCAAGCGGCGAGGCTCCGCGAGCCGAGCGTTAGCGCCCCTCAGTACCGATAGTGATCCGGCTTGAACGGGCCTTCGGTCGGCACGCCGATGTAGTCGGCCTGTTCCTTGTCCAGCACGGTCAGCTGAGCGCCCAGCTTGCCCAGGTGCAGGGCGGCGACCTTCTCGTCCAGATGCTTGGGCAGGGTGTAGACCTGGTTCTCGTAGGCCTTGATGTTGGTCCACAGCTCGATCTGGGCCAGCGTCTGGTTGGTGAAGGACGCCGACATCACGAACGAGGGGTGGCCCGTCGCGTTGCCCAGGTTCACCAGACGGCCTTCCGACAGAAGGATGATCTTCTTGCCGTCCGGGAACTCGATGTGGTGCACCTGCGGCTTGATCTCGTCCCACTTGAAGTTCTTCAGGCCGGCGACCTGAATCTCCGAGTCGAAGTGACCGATGTTGCAGACGATGGCGTTGTTCTTCATCGCGCGCATGTGCTCGACGCGGATGACGTCCTTGTTGCCCGTGGCGGTGCAGAAGATGTCGGCCTTGTCGGCGACGTCTTCCAGGGTGCGGACCTCATAGCCTTCCATGGCGGCCTGCAGGGCGCAGATCGGGTCGATCTCGGTGACGATCACGCGGGCGCCGCCCTGACGCAGCGAGGCGGCCGAGCCCTTGCCCACGTCGCCGTAGCCGCAGACCACCGCGACCTTGCCCGACAGCATGACGTCGGTGCCGCGACGGATCGCGTCGACCAGCGATTCACGGCAGCCGTACAGGTTGTCGAACTTGGACTTGGTGACGCTGTCGTTGACGTTGATGGCCGGGAACGGCAGGTCGCCCTTCTTGGCCATTTCGTACAGGCGGTGGACGCCCGTGGTGGTCTCTTCCGACACGCCGCCGATGGCGTCGCGGATGGCCGAGTAGAAGCCGGGCTTCTCGGCGATGTAGCGCTTCATGACCTTGAAGAGGGCTTCCTCTTCCTCGTTCTGCGGGTTGGCCAGCAGCGAGATGTCCTTCTCGGCCTTCGGGCCGAGCACGCACAGCAGGGTGGCGTCGCCGCCATCGTCCAGGATCAGGTTCGGATAGCCGCCGTCATGCCATTCGAAGATCTTGTGGGCGTAGTCCCAGTACTCCTCC
>CAMLNY010000224.1 GCA_946481405.1 uncultured Brevundimonas sp.
TCCCGGCCTCGGTCGGGGTCAGGGTGAAGGTGACCACGCTCTTGAGCGCGAAGGCGGGGTCGGGGCTGTCGTAGTCCCAGCGGTAAGCCAGCGACCGCTCGGGCTCACAGGTCAGGACCTCGCAGTCCAGCACCCCGCCCCAGTCGCCGGTCAGGTGGAATTTGCGGCCGACCTCGTCGGGCGCCGCATCGACCTTCATCAGCCAGTCCTCGATCAGATGCGGCTGGGTCAGGGCGCGCCAGAGTTTCGACGGCGGGTGGGCGAACTCCCGCTCGATGACGACGGATCGCAGGTCGGGGTCGCTCATTGGTCCATCCGGTTCAGAAGATCGTCGAGGCTGTCCATCTTCGCCTCCCAGAACCCCGCCATCTGTTGTGTCCAGTCCATCAGAGGCGCGAGCGCGGCGAGCCGGGGGCTGTACCGCGTCTGACGGCCGGTCTGTCGATCGACGACGAGGCCCGAGGCCTTCAGCACCCCCAGGTGTTTCGACACCGCCGGCTGGGACACTCCCGCCTCGACGGTGATGGCTCCCACCGTCTGTTCCCCGTCCCGGCACAGCCGCTCGAAGATCCCCCGGCGGGTCGGGTCGGCCAGACAGCGGAACAGATCTTCGGGGGCGGGGGTCATGGAATGGATAGCTGCTCGATTATGGATCGTTTGATAACTCCAGAGTTATGGATCTGTCAAACGAATCGAAAAACACCGTCCGAAGCGTGCGAAGCGTCCACTGCGTCCGGATGACCGGCGAAGGCCGTGCGAACGGATCACTATACGCCCGCCGGGGCGGGCGCCGAACAAAAACCCCTTCGTCAGAGCCGGCCTTTGAAATCACGGGCGAAATCCGGGTGTCCGTTGATGGGTGACAAGCGCCGGAAGCTTCGCCACTCTGCGTTCGACGAAACGGGGGATGCCATGGCGACCGACGACCGAGGCGGGCTGTTCTTTCCGGCGCTGGCGCTGGCGATTTCGCTGACGGCCTTCGCCGGCTTCGCCATCACCTATCTGGGACCGCTGGCCTCCGGGACCTACGGCCAGGTGTCGTGGGCCGTGCACGCCCACGGGATCGTCTATCTGGCCTGGTGCGCCTTCCTGCCGGTTCAGGCGTCGCTGGCGCGGCGCGCATTCCGAGTTCACCGGGCGCTGGGGATCGGCAGTCTGCTGCTCGTCGCGGCCATGGCCTTCACCGGCTTCCTCGTCATCGGGGTGCGGGTGCAGGCGGCCTTGTCCGGCGAGGGCGCGCCCTTCTGGAAATCGTTCGGCGTGCCGATCGCAGCGGACCTCGTGCTGTTCCTCGGCTTCTATGCGGCGGCGCTGCTGAACCGGGGCCGGCCGGACTGGCACAAACGGTTGATGCTGACGGCGGCGGCGACGGTGATCTCGGCCGGGGTCTGGCGTCTGTGGGTGGCGGTCGTCGGCTTCCAGGACTGGGCCATGCCCGCGGCGCTGGCGACCACCAAGCTGTTCATCGTCGCCGGCATGATCCACGACCTCATGACCCGACGCCGGATCCATCCCGCCTGGTGGACCGGTCTGATCGTCTCGGCCGGGATCGAGGCGGCCAGTCTGCTGATCGTCGGCACGCCGCTGGAGACGCCGGTCGCCCGGCTGATCGCGAGCTTCGCGGATCTGTTCGGATGGATGTACTGACGGTCGGCCCTCTTACGGATCGCGGCTGCACGCCTGCGTCCGCCCGGGACTGAAGGAAGGACGCCATGCCCGTCACCCGCTATCTCGCCGTCTTCACCTCGGACAAGACCGGCCCCCAATGGGCGGCCTGGCGCGCCATGACGAAGGACCAGCAGGACGAGACCGCCACGCGCGGCGTCGCCGCCGTCAAGGCCTGGGAAGAGGCGCACAGGGACGACATCCTCTACGTCGGCGGCCCGCTGGGCCCGACCAAACGGATCGGCGTGGACGGCGCGGTCGAGGACATCGTCAACCTGCTGACCGTCTTCATGGTGGTGAAGGCGGAGTCCCACGAGGCGGCGGTGCGGCTCTTCGACGGGCACCCGCATATGTCGATCTTCGTCTGCGACGGGGTGGAGGTGATGCCGGTGCTGGGGGATTAGGCAGGTACGACCGAACTAGTCGTACCTGCGGTTGCGCAAAGAACAAAAAGAGAACACATAGCGCTGGTTGATTACGGGATCGGACTCAAGCCAGACTACCTCAGGTTTTGGATTGAGGCTGATGCTAGATCTTCATTCTCGTTGGGTTGTGCACTTGGAAATCCATATGGCCAGTCATCCACCCGAGGCTCCAATCCTCTGGCTTAGGGACGAGCTTGATCATCTTTTCGTTGCCCATGAAACGGGCCAGGCGGTCCAACTCATCGCTAATGACACTGCGGCTATTCGCGTTCGGGACATCCACCTAGATCGCGACAACGAGATTCTTTTCGTGCTGTTCGCCTACGCAGACAAAAATGCGACGGACCCAGTTTTCGAGAACCTCGAAACGGGGGACCTGCGAACAGAACCGAAGTTGGATGGCGAAGGCGTCGCTGTTTCCGCTCACATGGCTATTGATCTGCGCCCCACTGAAGTCGGCGTATCCAGCTACCGAGCGCTGCTTGAGGACGCGCCCGGTATCGGGCGGTCCAAAATCCAGCCCTTCCTGACGTACCTGTATCGCAACGGCCATCGCATCCAGTGGGAAGCGCCAGACGGGTCGGTCAAGAACTGTCGTCCGATCTTCGACATCTCTGGGCGCGCCAGCGACACGCTGCGAAATGATCTACGGGAGGGTCGGCTTTCGATGATCGAGCTGGTCCAACATCGACCCGAAGGCGACGGCTTCGACGAAGAAGGCGCAGTCATTGAGGAGGTTCGGACCATCAAGTTGTCGGTTTCCCCAAACAGTGTGGGAGAGGCCGCAATGGACTTGATCAATCGGGTTCGTGGGCGCGGCCAAGAGATGGGCTACCCAAACATGAAAATCAGATGGACCCACGGCCGTCAGAAGAGTGCTGAGTTTGGTACGGCTCGCGAAGATGCAGGCGACGTGCTCGTTTTCAAGACGACCAAGATCACCTCGGACGAGCCCCTGTCTCAGTGCGACGAAGCTATTAGAGAGAATAGCCGCAACGCGCTTCGGGATCTAATTCTAGAGGAAAGAGGCTAGGTGTGAGGCGCCTGTCGCACTCACTGTCGTATCTGCAAATCCGCCATCCAGCGAAATGGCGGTATGATTTCCTATACCCAGCAATCACCGGGATCCTGTTGGGCTCAGTTATCCTGCTTGCAGGGTCCAAGCTGAATATGTCCGGTGAGCGAGGCGTTCTCGATCAACTCAATAGCCTTCTAGGCATCTTGGTAGGCTTCTTCATTGCAGCGCTTGCAGCGGTCGCCACGTTTGATCGTCCGTCGATGGATGACCCGATGCCGGGGATCGTTCCAACGATGCGTGTGAAGGAGAAGGGGGTAGCCTATGACGTCCCGTTGTCTCGCCGAATTTTCCTCAGCCAGCTTTTTGGATATCTGACCGTCGCTTCTCTCGTGGTGTTTGCGCTCGGAGCTGTGGGCCAGCTTTCGGCATCAACTCTGCAGGCTGCCCTGATCCCGAAGGCCTATAGTTGGGGCCGGCTAGTCTTCGTCTATCTGTATGCCTTCGGCTTGGCGAACGTTCTGATCAACACCCTGCTGGGCGTGTTCTACCTATCGTTCAGAATTCACGACCTTTCTTCAAAGCGAACAATCTCGTCCTAGCCCATGCCCCCGGGTCCGCTTCCGCGGCCCGGGATGACAAAGGTCCCAATCTTCAATGGACTTGGGCTTTTCCAATGGTGAGCCCCTCCGCTCCCGCTGACACGGCGATCACCGAGCCATCGGCGATCTCGCCGGCCAGCAGCTTCTTCGCCATCGGGTCCACCAGATCCTTCTGGATCACTCGCTTCAGCGGCTACGCCCCGTGTCGCTCTCCGCCCCCGAGAGGGGGCGGAGGACGGTTCGGAGCGATAGCGACGGACCAGGAGGCGGGGCA
>CAMLNY010000225.1 GCA_946481405.1 uncultured Brevundimonas sp.
TCCGACATGACCCTGTGGGACGCCCTGACGCCGGGCGGCGGCGACAGCATTCTGGTGCGCGGCCACTCCAGGCACGTCGCCGCCTACGCCAAGGACTTCCTGTTCCAGGAGGCCCAGCTGCGCCAGCCGATCTCGACGCTGTCGGGCGGCGAACGCAACCGCCTCCTGCTGGCCCGCGCCCTGGCCAAGCCGGCCAACATGCTGATCCTCGACGAGCCGACCAACGACCTCGACATGGACACGCTCGACAAGCTGGAAGAGCTCCTCGAGGGCTACGACGGCACGCTGATCCTCGTCTCCCACGACCGCGATTTCGTCGATCGCTTGGCCACCTCGACCATCGCCATGAACGGCCGCGGCGACATCGTCGAGACGCCCGGCGGCTGGACCGATTTCGTCCGCCAGAACCCCGGCTTCCTCGCCCCACTTCCGGCAGCAACCGCGCCGACGAAACCGGCGGCGGCGGCTCCCTCCGCTCCGCCGCCCCAGAAGGCCGTCAAGCTCTCCTTCAAGGACCAGCATCGGCTGAAGGAACTCGACGCCCTCATCGCCGCCCTGCCCGCCGAGATCGCCGGCCATCAGGCCAAGCTCGACGACCCGACCTTCTACACCCGCGACCCTTCCGGCTTCGCTAGGGCGATGACCGCCCTCGAAACGGCGCAGACCAAACTCGACGCCGCCGAGATGGAATGGCTGGAGCTGGAGGAAAAGCGCGAGGCGCTGGCGGGCTAGGCCGGGCCGGCCTGGGCCGGGCCGAAAGGCTTACCCCGCCCTCGAGTCCCTGAATCGCAATGGCCGCGCCCGGATTCTGTGGACAACCCAACACCCTGATCGGGATGGTGAATTATCGTCCGCCCACAGATGTACACAGGGTTATGCACCGGGACCGGGGCCATACTGCACAGCCGGTCGAATTCGGGCGCTTGCCGTCTAACGGATTTGGCGCGAACGTCAACAGGCCGAGGGACACGGCGGCGCGGAAATCCGGTGAGAGCCGGAACTTCAAGCGGGTCGGTCCGGCTCTCTGACCAAGGGTTCCCAAGGCCGCTTCGGCGGGCTTCGGAAAGACCGGGCAGGATCAAGGCCCCAACCATTTGCGCTTCGGCGCGGGGGAACGGGAACCGGATCGGGATCGATGAACGACGGCGGGGACGCAATCCTCGACGGACCGGCATCGGACAGGAGCCGCCAGGATACAGCCGACCATCTCCGGGGCTTGCCTCGCGGATGCTGAAGCCAGGGCCCTGAACCTCAATGGCCAAGTCCAACCCGGACTTGGTGGGGGGACGTGAATACCGGTTCGACCGGGTTCACGTCCCCTCGCTCAATTCTGGCGCCTGTTTTCTGAAGCGGGCATCGCGCGACGCGATCACTCGCTGCTGGAGCCCGGTTCTGCGGCGCCGCTTCCCTTGCGTCTGCTGCGGCTCTAGTTTGCCGCGATGCACCGCCGCACGACTCAATCCGTCGTCAGCCGTCGCCTGGTTCTTGCCGGCGGCGTGGCCGTGACGGCCATGGGTCTGGCCTCCTGCGGCGACTCCCAGGCGCCGGTCGACGATCAGGGCCGCGTCCGCATCCGTTTCGCCACCGACTGGCGCGCCCAGGCCGAGCACGGCGGCTTCTATCAGGCGCTCGCCTCCGGCGCCTACGAACGGCGCGGTCTGAACGTCCAGATCATCCAGGGCGGCCCGGGCGTGAATGTGCCCCAGCTGCTGGCCTCAGGCGCCGTCGAACTGGGCATGGGTTCCAACAGCTTCATCCCGATGAACCTCGTGGCCGAGGGCGCCCCGGTGAAGGCCGTCGCCGCCTTCTTCCAGAAGGATCCCCAGGTCCTGATCGCTCACCCGGACCCGGCGCTGGAAACCATCGCCGACCTCGCCGGCCGCCCGTTCCTTCTGGCCGACGCCTCCATCACCGCCTTCTGGGTCTGGCTGAAGGCCAAATACGGCTTCACCGACGATCAGGTCCGCAAATACAACTTCAACCCGGCCCCCTTCCTCGCCGACGAACGCGCGGTGCAGCAGGGCTATCTGACCTCCGAGCCCTATACGATCGAGAAGGAGGCGGGCTTTGATCCGCGCGTCTTCCTCCTGGCGGACGAGGGCTACCCGTCCTACGCCACCATGGTCCTGTCGCCGAATGCCTTCGCCCGCGACAACTCCGCGGCCCTGCGCAGCTTCATTGCCGCCTCGGCCGAGGGCTGGCGCGACTACATCCGGGGCGACCCGGCCGCCGCCGACGCCCTGATCAAACAGGCCAATCCGGAGATGACCCAAGACGTTCTGGATCAGGCCCGCGCCAAGCTCAGCGAGAACGGCATCGTCGATTCCGGCGACGCCGCCCTCTATGGCCTCGGGACTATGACTGTCGAACGTTGGCAGTCCTTTTTCGATGTGACATCCCAGGCTGGCGTCTATTCCGCCGACCTGCGCTGGCGCGACGCCTTCACCGACGACTTCCTGCCCGGCCGTGGCTGACGGCGAGGCGGTCGCCGGCCTCTCGGGCGTCACCGTCGCCTATCCCGGTCGATCGCCGCTCGGCCCTCTCGACCTCACCGTCGGTCCGCGCGAGATCGTCGCCCTTGTCGGGGCGTCCGGCGCCGGCAAGTCCACGGCGCTCCGCCTCCTGGCCGGCCTCGAACAGGCCTCGGCCGGAGCGGTCGTCCGCCCCGCCGCCCCCAACAACACCGGCTTCGTCTTCCAGAGCCCGACCCTGATGCCCTGGGCCGACGCCCGCACCAACGTCGCCCTGCCGCTGGAATTGTCGGGCGTCCCCGCCGCCGAAGCGCGGCGTCGCGCCGATGAAGCCCTCGCAGCCGTCGGCCTCGGTGGTCGCGCCACCGCCCGTCCCCGAGAGTTGTCGGGCGGCATGGCCATGCGCGTCTCCCTTGCCCGCGCCCTGTCGATCCGGCCCGACCTCCTCCTGCTCGACGAGCCCTTCGCCGCTCTGGATTCCATCACCCGCCGCGGCCTGATCGAAGACCTCCACCGCCTCTGGGCCAGCCGTCCCATGGCGGTCGTCTTCGTCACCCACGACGTGGAAGAAGCCGCCTATCTCGCCGGGCGGGTCGTCGTCCTCTCCGCCGCCGACGGCCGCACGGTCGCCGACCTTCCCATGCCCGGCGCCCTGCCCCGCCCCGAAGGCTGGCGACGCAACCCGGCCTATCGCGAGGCCGTCGAAACCATCGCCGAGGCCCTCGCCGGCTCGATGGCGGGCCGGCCATGAAACGCCTCCTCGACGCCCTTCCCGCCCTCGCCCTGACCGCCGCCCTGCTGGCGATCTGGGAAGCGGCCTGCCGTTTCCTGTCCGTACCGGTCTACTTCCTGCCCCCGCCCAGCGACGTCGCCCTCGCCCTGATCGACAATGGCGCCGTTCTGGCCGGCTCGGCGCTCCAGACCTTCTGGATGGCGCTGAAGGCCCTGATCGTCGCGACCCTGATCGGCGGCGGTCTCGCGATCAGCGTCTCCCTCAGCCGTCCGGCGGAGCGCGCCGTCGCACCGCTCGCCGTCACCCTTCAGGTCACCCCTGTCGTCGCCATCGCCCCCCTCGTCCTGATCTGGTTCGGCCTCGACCATGCCGACCGGGCCGTCACGGCGCTCGCCGCCGCCATCGCCTTCTTCCCCATCTTCTCGGGCGTCCTCACCGGACTGAAGTCGGCCGACCCCGATCTCGAACGCCTCTTCGATCTCCACGCCGCCTCGCCGCTCCAGCGTCTCTGGCGGCTCCGGCTTCCGTCCGCCCTGCCCTTCGCCCTCGAAGGCCTGCGCGTCGCGGCCGGTCAGGCCGTGGTCGGCGCGGTGGTCGCCGAGTTCGTTTCCGGCTCCGGCGCCGCCCAAGGCCTCGCCTGGCGCCTGCTGGAGGCCGGAAACCGTCTGCGCACGGCCGATCTTCTGGCGGCCCTCGTCTGCCTCGCCGTCCTGGGCCTGCTGCTCAACGCGGCCACCCGTCTGGTCGAGCGCCGCATCCT
>CAMLNY010000226.1 GCA_946481405.1 uncultured Brevundimonas sp.
CATCGTCGTCCGAGGCCATCGCATAGAAGTCGCCCTCGGGGCTGCCGACCTGCAGATACGTGTCGAAGTCGCCCGAGCGCATGATCAGCTGGACGCGGTTGCCCGAAGTCCCCGTGAAGCTGTAGGCGTCGAAGCCCCGGTTCTCGTCGTCGCGCGGATCCTCGTCAACGATCTCGCCCTGAACGGTCGCGCCATAGGACAGGGCGATCGGCGCCGGCAGGGGCGGCGCCTCCTCGAAAGTCAGGGTGTAGGCGCCCGTGCCCTCGCCCGAGAAGGCGCGGGCCTCGATCGTGTACTGGCCGTCGGCCGGGACGGTGAAGGTCAGGCGCGAGTTGGTGCCCTCGCCGGCGCCGTCGTCGTCGGAGTCCAGGGCGTAACGACCGCCGTTCTCGTCCGAGTTTTCGGAGAAGACCTCCAGATAGGTGTCGAAGGCATCCGAGCTCATGGTCGCCGTAACCCGCTGGTTGGCGGTTCCGGTGAAGGTATAGGCGTCGGCGCGCTGGCCGAACTGATTGCCGCCGTCGTCCGTGTCCAGCGACCCCTCGACCGTGTCGCCGAAGGCGATCGGGCGCGACACCAGCGGCGGCGGGGCTTCGTTCAGGCCGAGCTCATAGGCGCCTTCCGACTGGCCATCCAGCGGCGCGGCGCGGATCACGAATTCGCCCGACGAGGGGGCGGTGAAGATCAGATAGGAGTTGAGGCCGCCGGCGCCGGAGTCGTCGTTCTGGGCCAGTTCCTCGAACCCGCCACGGCCCATGCGGCCGACGCGCACGATCGGATCGAAGGCCTCGCTCTCCAGCGTGATGGCGAATCGCTCGCCCTGACGCGCCCGGAAGCTGTAGCCGTTGTAGGTGTATTCGCCGTACTGGCCGTCCTCCTCGACCGGGCTGCGGTCGGTGATGGAGCCGTCGACGTCGTCGCCGAGGCGGATCGCCGTCGGGCGCGGGGCGCGGGGCGGCGCGCCCCGGTCGCTGGCCTCGATCGTATAGGCGCCGCCTTCCAGACCGCCCAGGGTGCGGGCGCGGATGATGTAGGTCCCGCCCTCGGCGACGAAACGGGCGCGCGCGTTGACGCCCTCGCCCAGACCGTCGTCGTCCGAGGTGACTGCTTCGCCGTCGTCCAAGCCCTTGTAGACCTCGAGATAGGAATCGAAGGCCTCGGACCGCATCACGACCTGCAGCCGCTGACCCGCGCGGGTCTGGATCGCATAGGTGTCGTAGATATACTGGCCCAGTTCCTCGCTATCGACGACCGTGTCCTGGTCGTTGAGCTGGCCGCTGACCGACTGGCCGATGCGCAGCGGTTCCTGGGCCGCGGCCTGGCCGGCGGCGAACAGCGCCATGGCGCTGACGGTCATCATGATGAAGGCGGAGCGGCGCATTGGTATCCCCTGTTATGCGGGTCAACATAGACGCTGAACCGTGACGCCTGTAAATCGCCGGCACCTTATCGAATCCTGACGAAAGAGGGCCCGCCATGGCCGACACCGACGCGCGCGCGGCGATCATCGACGGCAAGGCCTTCGCCGCCGGTCTGGTGGAGCGGGTCGCGGCGGCCTCGGCCCGGCTGGAAGCGGCCCATCGGATCAAGCCGGGCCTCGCCGTGGTCATCGTCGGCGAGGACCCCGCCAGCCAGATCTACGTCCGCAACAAGGGCGAGACGACGGCCCGCGCCGGGATGCGATCCGACACCCACCGGCTGCCGGCCGAAACGACCCAGGCCGAGCTGATGGCCCTGATCGCGACTCTCAACGCCGATATGGGCATCCACGGGATTCTGGTGCAACTGCCCCTGCCGGCCCAGATCGATTCCTCGGCCGTGCTGGATGCGATCGACCCGGACAAGGACGTAGACGGCTTCCACGTCGTCAACGCCGGGCGTCTGGCGGTCGGCCTGCCGGGTCTCGTGCCTTGCACGCCTCTGGGATCGACCATGCTGCTGAAAGACCGGCTGGGCGATCTGTCAGGCCTGAACGCGGTGATCGTCGGTCGGTCGAACATCGTCGGCAAGCCGATGGCCCAGCTGCTGCTGGCCGAGAACTGCACCGTGACCGTGGCCCATTCGCGCAGCCGCGACCTGCCCGCGCTCTGCCGCGGCGCCGACATCGTGGTCGCCGCCGTGGGTCGGCCGGAGATGATCCGGGGCGACTGGATCAAGCCGGGCGCGACCGTGATCGACGTCGGCATCAATCGCGTCCCTTCGGCGGATCCGGTCAAGGCGGCGGAGGGCAAGACCCGAGTCGTGGGCGACGTCGCCTTCAAGGAGGCCGCCAAGCTCGCCGGCGCCATAACCCCGGTCCCCGGCGGCGTCGGGCCGATGACCATCGCCTGTCTGCTGGCCAACACCTATACGGCCGCCTGTCGCGCGGCGGGCGTCGAGCCGGAGCGTCTCGACGCTTGAAGCGGCGTCACGAACCGCTGATAGTCTCATTCGACAGGCGGCGCACGGCCGCTGGATGGAGGGGTTCATGGCTCGCAGCACGTCTCGTCTCGTCGGCTCGATCGCGATCATACTCGCGGCGCAAAGCGTGGCGGCCTGCGGCTACAACACCATTCCGACCAAGCAGGAGCGGGCCGAGGCGGCCTGGGCCGACGTCCAGAGCCAGTACCAGCGTCGCGCCGACCTGATTCCCAACCTCGTCGCCACCGTCCAGGGTGCGGCGATCCAGGAGCGCACCACCCTCACCCAGGTGATCGAGGCGCGCGCCCGCGCCACGGCCGTCCAGATCACCCCCGAAACCCTTAGCGACCCCGCCGCCTTCCAGGCCTTCCAGGCCGCGCAGGGCCAGTTGACCAGCGCCCTGTCCCGCCTGCTGGTGACGGTCGAGGCCTATCCCCAGCTTCAGGCCAACCAGAACTTCCTCCAGCTCCAGTCCCAGCTCGAGGGCACCGAGAACCGGATCACCATCGCGCGGCGCGACTACAATGAGGCCGTCCGCGACTACAACACGAGCCTGCGCACCTTCCCGACGGTTATCTGGGCCAAGACCGCCTTCTCCGGCGAGGAGCCGATGCAGCTGTTCACGGCCACCGCCGAGGCTCAGACCGCGCCGCAGGTGTCGTTCAACCTCGACGGACAGGCGCCGGCCCAGCCGGGCGGATCCGCCCCCGCCGTCGCCCCCGGTTCGACGCCGCCCTCGCAGTGATTTTCGCCAGAGTGACCAAAGCGACCAAGGCTTTTCTGGTCATCTTGTTGATCGGTTTGGCGTCGGCCTTGACGACGTCTCATGCCCTGGCCGACCCGACCTTCCCGGCCCTGTCCGGCCGGGTCGTGGACGAGGCGCGCATCCTGATGCCGGACACGGAGGCGGAGATCACCGCCAAGCTGGCCCAGCTGGAGACGGAGACCGGCGACCAGTTCGTCGTCGTCACCCTGAACAGCCTTCAGCACTATGAGATCGAGGACTACGGCTACCGGCTGGGTCGTCACTGGGGCATCGGCCAGTCGGAGAACGACAGCGGGGTCCTGCTGATCGTCGCGCCCAACGAGCGCAAGGTGCGGATCGAGGTCGGCTACGGGCTGGAGCCTGTGCTGACCGACGCCCTGTCCAACCAGATCATCCAGAACGACATCCTGCCGCCCTTCCGCGAAGGCGGCTATGCGCGCGGCATCAACGCCGGGGTCGACGCCGTCATCGCCCAGCTGAAGCTTGATCCCGCCGAGGCCCAGGCGCGCGCCGCTGAAGCCGCCCCGAGCGAGGCGGAAGCGCCGGTGTTCCCCGCCATAGTCATCGCTCTGCTCTTCGTGTTCTTCTTCCTGAGCCTGCTACGCGGGGCCGGTCGTCGCGGCCGGCGCAGAGGCGTCAGGCAGAAGGGCATCGACCCGATCTGGGTCTGGGCGGCTTCGGAAGTGCTCTCGAATGCCGCTCGCGGGTCGTCGCGCGGGTCCTCCGGCGGCTCGTCCTGGAGCAGCTCGGGCGGAAGCTTCGGCGGTTTCTCGGGCGGCG
>CAMLNY010000227.1 GCA_946481405.1 uncultured Brevundimonas sp.
GCGCGCCCGAGGAAGACGACAGCATCCAGTTGCGCCAGTTGCTCGACGCCCTGCCCGGCGCGGACGGGGCGATTGCCGCCCTGCCCCTGTCGGATACGGTCAAGAAAGGTGCGGATCGCATTGATTCGACGGTGGATCGTACCGGCCTTTGGCGGGCGCAGACACCGCAGGCCTTCCGTGCAGACCGGCTGAAGGCCGCCTACGCCGTCTGGCCGGCGGGATCGGCGCCGACCGACTTCCCCGAGGATTTCGCCATGGCCGAGGCCCTGATCCCCCGCCAGACCCGCGTGGGTCAGGGCTTTGACGCCCATCGCTGGGGGCCGGGCGAGGAGGTCTGGCTGTGCGGGGTCGCCATTCCCCACGATCAGACCCTGATCGGCCATTCGGACGCCGACGCCGGGCTGCACGCCCTGACCGACGCGGTGCTGGGCGCGATGGGCGACGGGGATATCGGCGATCATTTCCCGCCGACCGATCCGAAGTGGCAGGGCGCGGCTTCGGACCAGTTCCTGATCCATGCGGTTGAGCGGCTGACCGCGCGCGGCGGGCGGCTGGTCAACGTCGACGTGACCCTGATCTGCGAGCGGCCCAAGGTGAAACCGCACCGTCAGGCCATGCGCGAGCGGCTGGCGGAGATCCTGCATTTGCCGCTCGACGCCGTCAGCGTGAAGGCGACGACCATGGAGAAGATGGGCTTCACCGGGCGTGAGGAAGGCCTGGCCGCCTCGGCCATCGCCACGATCGAATTGCCTGTCTGAGCAGGGAGTTGGCGTTACTGCCTGAAGTGACGCCACAGGGATCCGAACAGGTTGACATAGTCGTCGGTCCACGGCCGGACCTCGGTGTCGGCGAGCTGGCCCCACTGGGGCTGGTCCCGGAACTCGGCCAGACCGGCCTCGGTCGGCGACAGGATCAGGGCCTCGGTCGAGGCCTCGGCCATGTCGGGCGCGAGCGGCGATTCCCGATAGAGCTGGTGAAGGTTGGCCGCGCCTAGACGCTGGGCCGCCGCCGCTGCCGGCAGGGTGATGTCGAGGTTGCGGTTCGACAGGTGAAGGATGACGACGCCGTCGGGCTTCAACAGCTTCAGATAACCCTCGATCGCCTCGACCGTCAGCAGATGGGTCGGCACCGAGTCCGAGGAGAAGGCGTCGATGAGAAGCAGGTCGTAGGTCCCCGGCGCCTCGTGCGCCATCGTCAGGCGGGCGTCGCCCAGCACCGTTTCGATGGGACCGTCGGCGCAGTCGGAGATGAAGGTGAACCACTGGGAATCGCGCGACAGCCGGTCGACCAGCGGGTCGATCTCGAAGAACTTCATCTGGTCGGTCGCGCGCTTGTAGCCGGCCATGGCGCCGGACCCCTGCCCCACCACCCCGATCCTGAGGGCGGGCCGGCGGAGCTGCAACGCCATGGTCGTCTGACCGATCGGGCTGGCCGGGGCGTAGTAGAGGGTCGGCAGGCAGGCGAAAGCCGGGTTGCGCGGCTGGGCCCCGTGCAGGGTCGTGCCGTGCATCAGGATGTTGACCTGACCGCCCAGACGCGGGTCCTGGGTCACGCCCACCTTCATCACGCCGAAGAAGCTGCGATCGGTGAAGGCGGCGTCGTAGCCGCGCGCGATCCAGGCGGTCGACAGGGCGATGGCCCCGGCGATGATGACGAAGGCCGGGGTGCGGTCCCGCAGCAAGAAGCCGGCGAGGATGGGGCCCAGCATCACGAACTGCGTCAGGCCCGGCATGTTGTCCGAGATGTTGTTGTTGAACCACCAGGCGAAGCCCCAGTCGGCCTGGAAGACGGCGGACAGCGTCGGCGGCAAGCCCGCCATCAGGAGGGCCGCGACGAAGAGATAGACCTCCCAGTTTTTGACGGGGGCCTTGTTGAGCGGGCGGGCCAGACCGACGAGCACGAGCACCAGCGGATACTCCCACACCCCGTCGAACAGGACCGGAGCCAGCAGCGCGGTGAAGGCGCCGCCGACGACGCCGCCCAGCGACATCAGGAGGTAGAACTCGGTCAGTCGGTCCGGCGGCGGACGGCGGGCGGCGAGCCGCTGGTGGCACATCAGGGCCAGGAGGAAGAAGGCCCCCAGATGCAGGCCGAACATCAGGATCCAGTCGCCGGTCCTGAAGGCGGTGAAGCTGATGCAGGCGAGGCTGACGGCCGCGGCGATGACGAGGGTGATCGGCAGCGGGATCCAGGGCCTGTCCTGGAAGGCGATGACGAACGTCAGCAGGTAGAGCGCCAGCGGGATGACCCACAGGAAGGGCGCAGAGGCCACGTCGGTGGCGAGGTGGGCCGTTACGCCCAGCATCAGGCTGGACGGGGCGGCAGCCAGGAGAACGAGGATGGCCTTCTCGCGCTTGGGGATGGGCGGACTGGTCTCCAGCGCCGCGACCGGGGCGGCGGTGATCTGGCCACGACGCCAGGCGACGAAGGCCAGCGCCACGATCATCAGCATGAAGGCCGCATAACCGCCACTCCACGTCGCGCGTTGGCCCGACAGGGTCATCAGCGGTTCGATCAGGACGGGATAGGCGAGCAGGGCAAGGAAGCTGCCGAGGTTGGAGGCGGCGTAGAGGACATAAGGGTTCTGGCCGTCGGCGTGCCCGGCACGGACCCGCGCATACCAGGCCTGAAGCAGGGGGGCGGTGGCCGACAGGACCGCGAAGGGCGCGCCGACGGACAGGGCGAGCGTCGCCAGCAGCCAGCCGATCGGAGCGTTGGGGTTCGGATCGCCGAGCAGGCCGCTGATATTCAGCGGCAGGAACAAGGCCGCGAGGAGGAGCAGCACCAGATGGGTCGCCATCTGGGCCCGCATCGAGCCCAGTCTTTGCAGGGCGTGGGCATAGGCGTAACCGGCCAGAAGCGCGGTCTGGAAGAAGACCATGGCCGTGTTCCAGACCGAGGGCGAACCGCCCAGCATCGGCAGGACCAGCTTGGTCACCATGGGCTGGACCACGAAGACGAGGGCCGCCGAGGTGAAGATGGCCACGGCGAACAGGATCGGGACGACGCGGTCGCCGCCGTCCGTCGAGGCGCCGGCGTCTTGCGGAAGGGCTGCGTCGGTCATGAAGTCCCCGTGCTCCGCGCGTGCAGTCGAGGGACGCGCGCGCTATGGCGAGCCTAGACTGACTCGCTTCAGGATCGGAAAGACGATGTTCCCGGACGATATCCAGCACGCGGCCGCCGCCGTCATCGCCGCCGCTTCGGCGCGGGGATGGACCGTGGCGACGGCCGAGAGCTGCACCGGCGGACTGGTGGCGGGCGCGCTGACGGCCGTCGCGGGATCGTCCGCCGTCGTCGACCGGGGCTTCGTCACCTACAGCAATGCGGCCAAGACGGAGATTCTGGGCGTTCCAGCCGAAACCGTTGGGACCCACGGGGCGGTGTCGGAGCCGACGGCGCGGGCGATGGCGGCGGGCGCGCGGGTGACGGCCGGCGTCGATCTGGCCGTCTCGATCACGGGCATCGCGGGCCCCGGCGGCGGTTCGATCGAGAAGCCGGTCGGTCTGGTCCATTTCGGTTGCGCGGGCCCCGACGGCGTCGTGCACGAGGCCCGTCGTTTCGGCGAGATCGGGCGCGAACAGGTCCGGCTGGAGAGTGTGCGGGTCGCGCTCGGACTCCTGCTCGCGGCCTGCGAGGCCCCATGAGCGCGGTCGTCGTCGATGCGCGCGGGCATCGCTGTCCGGTGCCGAGCCTGAGGCTGAAGAAGGCGATCGAGACCGCCCTGCCCGCGAGCCGGTTCGTACTGCTGGCCACCGATCCGATGGCGCGGATCGATGTGCCTTACCTGATGACGGATCTGGGCGGGCGGGTGCTGTCGGTCGACGAGGCCGGAGGCGTGCTGACGATCACCGTCGAGACGCGCGCCGCTCTGACAGATTGACGACCGAAGAGCTGTCTTCCGGCTCAAGTTCCGGCGCGCCCCTGGACCGGTCGGCGA
>CAMLNY010000228.1 GCA_946481405.1 uncultured Brevundimonas sp.
GACGACAGTCAGCAGACGGCTGTGCGGTCGATGCCCAGATGGTCCGGGCCCGTGTGCAGCATGATTTCCGAGCACAGGTTCGACTGCTTCACCTTCAGGCCCAGGTCCTGCTGGTGCTTCGGCATCTGCCGGTTCACCGTGTCGGAGAAGATCAGATAGGGCTCGCCGGTCTGAAGGCGGATTTCCAGGATCTTCTGCCACAGCGAACGGGCGTCGACCTGGCGCATCACCTCGTTGTTCTTGGGCGAGCGCAGGGCGAACATCGAGCCGGTCTTCACCGCTTCCATGAATTCGTCGGTGATGTTCAGGCCGTGGTGCAGGTTCAGGGACTTGCGGTTGAAATCGCCCGAGGGTTTGCGGATTTCAAGGAACTCCTCGATCTCCGGGTGGTGGATGTCGAGATAGACCGCCGCCGAGCCGCGACGCAGGGACCCTTGTGAGATGGCCAGGGTCAGGGAGTCCATCACGCGGATGAAGGGGATGATGCCGGATGTTTGCCCCGCGCCCTTCACCTTCTCGCCGATGGAGCGGACGCCGCCCCAGTAGGTGCCGATTCCGCCGCCGTTCGAGGCCAGGG
Source organism: uncultured Brevundimonas sp. (assembly GCA_946481405.1). Next base: position 578 of record CAMLNY010000228.1, read on the forward strand.
AGACGTTCTCGTTCCAGACGCGCTGAATGCCGTCGAGCGAATCCTGCACCGCGTTCAGGAAGCAGGAGATCGGCAAGCCGCGGTTCGCGCCGCCGTTCGACAGCACTGGCGTCGAAGGCATGAACCAGAGCCTGGACATGTAGTCGTAGACGCGCTGGGCGTGGTCCGCGTCGTCGGCGAAGGCCGTCGAGACGCGCGCGAACATGTCCTGATAGCTCTCGCCGGGCAGCAGATAGCGGTCTTCCAGCGTCTTCTTGCCGAAGTCGGTCAGAAGGTCGTCGCGCGATCGGTCAAGTTCGAGGCTGCGCACCACCGTCAGATGGGGCTTGTCATGGGCCGGCGCAGCCTTGACCGCCTCGAATTCCACCGTCTTCAACGCTTCGCCGCCAGCCATATTGGTCATCGCCCTGAACAAAAATCGAAGTTGAGCCGCCTGCGCCTTAACCACTGCATCTAGTGGCCGAAGCGCGCCCCGAACCAACATATGGGGCGCAGATGCCTAACCAATGGTCAACGGGCTTGACGTCCGAATTCGTCTCGAATCACGACGCGACGGGGGATGAGCCTGTGCAAAAGCCGCGACGGCCTAGCGACGACGATCGGTCGCAGGATTCACGAAGCCGTGAACAGGAACGACGGCGCAGCTTTGCCGTTCTGGCCGGATGCAATCTTCCGACCTCCTCCCATTTTTTCGACGGGCGTTTACAGTCGCCCGCGCAGAATTCGTCGCCCTCGGCGCCCTGGCCATCGTCACCCTCGGCATCATGACCTTCGTCGAGATCGCCGACGACATGACCGAGGCTGACGGGCAGGCGTTCGACCAGATGGTTCTGCACTGGATGCAGCCTGTCGCGGGAGCACCGCGCGGCCCGTGGTGGCTGCACGAGGCCGCCGCGGACCTGACTTCGCTTGGCGGCATCTCGGTCCTGACCCTCTTCGCGCTCGTCGCGCTCGTCTTTCTGCTGATCCTCAGAAAGCGGCTGTCGGCGTTTCTGCTGGTGGTGGGGTTGGCGGGCGGCGTCGCCCTCAGCGAAGGCCTGAAGGCGATGTTCGAGCGTCAACGCCCGCCGGCCGCCTATCAGGCGGTGGAGACGCTGAACGCCAGCTTCCCGTCCGGCCACGCCCTCTTGTCGACCGCCTTCTATCTGACGGTGGCGGTCCTGCTCACGCGAGCGTTCCCGAAGAAACGCGTGAAGGCCTGGGTGCTGGGCGTCGGCATCACCTTCGCCCTGATCGTGGGTATGACCCGCGTCTATCTCGGCGCGCACTGGGCCTCGGACGTCATGGGCGGCTGGTGCATCGGCGCGGCCTGGGCCATGGCGCTCTGGCTGGTCAGCTATGCGGTCGAGCGACGCCAGCGCCGTCATCACGCACACCTGATCGACGACACTCCGTCGGCTGAAGAAACGCCGATTGTTGAAGCCTGAGATTTCGCTAGGTTCGCGCTGCTCAAAAGGGTTAATGTGACGCCGAACCGACCCTCCGGCGACCCCCGCGCCGGTTCCGGCGGCGGGAGGCTTCCATGATCAGCCTGATGTTCGCCCTCATCGCCGGTCCTGCCGTCGTCGAGACGCAGGCCGTCCAGGCCCAACTGCAGTCCTGCGCGCTCGAGAGCGGTCGCTATGTCTGCCGCTACGCCGTACCGGACATCGTGATCGTGCCGGTCCCGGGGACGGACGTCGTCGCCGACGCCCCCGCTGTGGTCCTCGGCAGCGGATCCGCCCCGACCGAGGCCCCCTCGGTCGAGGCCATTCCGCCGGCGCCGACGGCCACGGTCACCGAACCCGCCGCCCCGCCGGTCGCGCCCCCGACGGCGCCGGCCACGACCGCGCCGACGACCACCGCCGACGCCGGCTCGATCCGGCCCATCGACGCTGGCGTCCTGACCGAGCGCGAAAGCCAGCTGGTCGCCCGCTGCGCCGACGCCGGCTGGATGTCGCTGTGCCTGCCTGATGATCGCCGCGCGGCCCGCACCCTGCGCGACAAACAGAACGCCTATCTGGCCGTCCGCCGCGAGGTGACCCGCCTTCTGGCGGCCGACGAGTGCGAGGACGCGGTCAAGGCCGCGCTGGACGGCGGCTATCTGGCCCTGGCCCGTGAGACCCGCGACTATTGCACACCCCCGACCACGACCGCCGCCAGCCTCGGCTCGGCCGCCGCCGTCCCCGCGACGCAGGAAGAGGAAGCCGAGGTGGGAGGCGACCCCGCCAGGGCCGAAGCGGACGCCGGCGCCGCCGAGGACTAGCCGCTCGAACGATCGTGCATCGAACGTCCGTACGGGGCGTCAACGACTATCGGAGCGTCAGGCTTGGGAGCAGCGCGTCAAGCGAGGCTCCGGGGGTCCAGAGTGCGGCTTGCCAGCCCCGTTCGCCTGCGGCCCGCACATTCCGTTCGCTGTCGTCGATGAAGGCGATCGCCGGGCCGCGCAGTCCTGTTCTATGCTCGACGGCTTCGTAGAAGGCTTGCGACGGCTTTGAAACGCCGAGCTCCGCGGCGTAGTGCATGGCGTCGAAATGATCCCGGAGACGCAGATTATTCCAGAGCCAGGCCGCGCGTTCGTGCTCCTGCACCGTCGCCAGATGCAGCGCCACGCCCGTCGAGCGCACCGCCGCGAGCCCGGTCAGCAAATCCGCGTCCAGCTCGGCGTCACGTTCGAACCAGTAGCGGATGAACCGGTCCGAACTGACCTGTGGAGCGACGTCCGCCAGGAAGACATCGAGCCTCTCGCGAAGTTCGGCGCGACCATGAACGACATCGTCCCAATGAGCCTGAAAGAAGTGCGACTGGAGCAGGGCGGCCCGGATACCCAGATCCTGCTCGATGTCGGCCGACCAACCTGAAGGGTTTGCGGGGCGGACAACGACGCCGTCGACATCCACCATCAACGCTGCAGGTTTCATCGATATTCCCGGTCCGGCGGCTCCGTCAGCTTCACATCCAGAGCAAGGGCCTGCAACGGATCAAAGGCGCTCGTCCCCCAAACGAAAAGAGGCCCGGACGGCGTCCGGGCCTCTCCTTATTCAGACCTGTCGGCCGTCTCAGTGACCCGGGGTCACCGGGGTGCAGACGGTGCCGTCGGCGCAATCCGAGAAGTGGACTTCCGGCGGCTCGACAAGGATTTCCGACGGCCGGACGTGCACTTCCGGACGCTGGACGTAGATCTGGGCCGGCGCGATGCGGATCGGGCGGCCGATAACGCGAACGCCCGGCGAGGCGACGTGGATCGGCGGACCGGGATGATTGATCGGCGGGCCCCAGCCCCCCGGTCCCGGCCAGCCGGGCCCGCCGCCGGTCCACGGGCCATAGAAGTCGACGACGCGCGTGCACGAGCAGGGCACGTCGCCGTAGTGCGGCGCTT
>CAMLNY010000229.1 GCA_946481405.1 uncultured Brevundimonas sp.
GGCTGCACGCCGTGGTCTCGCTCATCGAGCTGGGCCGGGCCGAGGAGGCGGTGGAGTTCGCGACCGCCGAGCTGGAGGTCGCCCAGGCGCTGTGCGAAATGTTCGGCTGTTCGTCGGAAACCGCCGAGGACGGTGTGGAAGCGCTCGAAGCCGTCCAGTCCCGCCCGTTCGACATGGTCCTGATGGACATCAAGATGCCGCGCATGGACGGCGTCCAGGCGACCCAGGCCATCCGCGCCCTGACCGGGCCGGAGCGCAACATCCCGATCGTCGCCCTGACCGCCAACGCCGATCCGGACGACGCGAAACACTATCTGTCGATCGGCATGGCCGCCGTGGTCGAAAAGCCGATCAAGCCGGAACGCCTGCGGATGGCCATGAACGCGGCCCTCGCCGAACCGGCCGAGGTCGAGATTGCCGCCCCGGCCGCCCGCAAGGGTCGGGCGGCCTGACGCGCTCCGCCTACGATCGCTCCTCCAGCGCGCTCAGGATGGTGATCTTCTGCCAGATTTTGCGGCCGAGGTCGGTGCACAGGCTTTCGACGTCGTTCACCGCCGAGACCACTTCCGGGTCCTGCGTCCTCGCGGCGTAAAGCGCCGCCAGCTTGCCGATCAGAGCCAGCATCTCGGCGCAGTAGTCGAGATAGCGGGTCAGCTGGAACTGATCCATCGATCGGGTCGGCGACGCCGCCGTGGCGGTGTTGGCCAGCACCACCGTCGGGTCCTTGGTAAGCTGGTGCATGTCGATGACGTGGGCGAAGGACCTCAGGCCGTGCAGGGCTTGCAGCGTGCGTTTCCGCTTCGCTCGCGCTTCCGAGTTGATCAGGAACCACAGGGCCAGCGAGCCGAGGATGGCCAGATTGACCAGAGCCTCCAGACCGGCCGCCAGACCCAGCGGATCGACGGCGGCCCGGTGCAGGCCGCCCGGCGCCAGACCCGTCAGCCACTCCAGCAACGGCCCGCCGCGCAGCCACCAGAGCTGCAAGGCTGTGGCCGCGATCAGCGCCATCACCAGCCCGGTGGTCGTCCGCGTGACATAGTAGGGCCGCGCGATCGTCTCCGCCTCCCCGGCCGTACGTCGGGCCTCGACCACCAGCTGGCGGGCCACACCCTGCAACCCCGAGTCCGGAAACCGCGCGCCTACGCGCGCCTCCAGCAGTTCGAGCGTCCGCACCACCTTTTCGGAATCCAGCATGGCCATGAAGCGGACCGTATCGCGGGTTCGCGACGAACCCTAGAACCAGCCCGCCTCTTTCAGCACGGGCGCATGCGTCCGGCTGACCGGAGCGATCAGGCCGCCGATCAGACGCACCTCGCCCACGCCGCGGCGCCAGCGCACCGCCTCGACCGCACCGGCCGCCACCCACCAGGACCGGTGCACGCGCCAGCCGTGGGCGCGTGCCAGCTCCTCCAGCGCATCGGCGAACCGCAGGGTGATCATCTCCTCCCCGCAGTCGGTGTGGACCTTTAGATAGTGGTCGTGGGCCTCCACCGCGATGAGCCGGGCGCCGCGCCGTTTCGCCGACAGCCGCCGCCGGAACGCCGCCTCGGCCTCGGGCAGGGGCGCGGCGATGACGGTGCGCGTCTCGATCTGCGCGGGCGTCTTTCGCCAGACGAGGGCGCGGATCACCATCACCTAGGCGAGGATCGGCCAAACCTGCCAGAGCAGCAGCATGTATCCCCAGTGCGCGAACGGCGCGCCGGTCAGCAGGTGCTCAGTCGTCAGAACGAACAGCGTCACCACCGGCGTCATGATGACCGAGACGACCGCCACCCGCGTCCATGTGCCGGTGATGCGCCGGCTCAGCAGTTCGTCGGCGACGATCCCTATCAGCCCACCGCCGACCATGCAGCTCCTCCAGTAGACCCGCCGCTGAACGAGCGGCCGGTGCTCGGACGAGAACGGGCCGAGGAAGCCCATCATCAGACCGATCACCACCAGTGTCGCGAGGTCGATCGCCCACCGCTGGAGCGTCGTCACACCGGCCTTCTGTCCCGCTTCTCCGCCCATGTCGTCCCGTTCGCGCAGCCCCGGCGCCGTTCGCGAAGCAAGGCCTAGCGAGCCGTTCTCCGGGCGGCAATGGCGTTCGGCGAAACCCTGGAGGAGGACCTCGCTTGACCCAGACACTCGCCCAACGCCCGACGCGCCTGTCGTGGCCCGGCCGCATCGGCTGGATGCTCGTGGCCCTGATGTGCGTCGGCATCGCCGGCTATTCGAGCCGCTATCTGATGCAGCCGCCGACGACCCCGGAGGAGGCGCTCGGCAATCCCGCCGGCGTGCCCTGGCTGGTGATCCATATCGCCGGCGCCGTGGTCGCCCTGCTGGTCGGCTCGTTCCAGTTCCTGCCGGCGCTGCGGCGGGGACTGCGGCGTCCGCACCGCTGGATTGGCCGGGTCTATGCCGTCGGGTGTCTGGTCGGCGGGACAGCCGGGTTGATCCTGGCGCCCGGCTCCTTCGCGGGACCGGTCGCCACGGCGGGCTTCGGATCGCTGGCCGTGCTGTGGATCGTCTTCGCCCTGCTGGGGTGGCGCGCCGCGGTCGGAGGCCGGTTCGTCGAGCATCGCCGCTGGATGGTCCGCTCCTGGGCCCTGACGCTCGCCGCCGTCACCCTGCGCATCTATCTGCCGCTGGTCGAGGTCTTCGACCTGCCGTTCCTGCCGATGTACCGCGCCATTTCGTGGTTCGCCTGGGTCCCCAATCTGATGCTGGCCGAGCTCTGGCTGCGCCGCCCGTCGCCGCCCGTCACCCGGCCGGTTTGATCCGTTGCCTGCGATTTTGTCGCAGGCGTCGCACATTGCCTCCCCCTGCTACCGGGCGGCTATTCGGGCCGCGAGTGAAGGAGCGGGTCATGAGTGCAGGCGGTGGATTTCTGGGCGTGGTCGAGCGCATCGGCAATCGCTTGCCCGACCCGGTCTTCCTGTTCCTGTGGTTGATCGGCGGGTTGGTGACGCTCAGCCTGATCGGCGCGGGGCTCGGCTGGTCCGCCGTCAATCCGGTCAACGGCGAGACCATGGCGGCCCAGAGCCTGCTGTCGCGCGAGAATCTCGAGAACCTGATCATCGGCATGCCGAGAACGCTGGCCGACTTCCCGCCGCTGGCGATCGTCGTGACCATCATCTACGGCGCCTCGGTCGCCGAGCGGACCGGCCTGTTCGGCTCGGCCATTCGCGGCGCCCTGCTGAATGCGCCCAGGGCCGTGCTGACCCCGGTCGTCGTAATCGTCGGCATGATGTCCCACCACGCCTCGGACGCCGCCTATGTCGTGGTCATTCCGCTGGCGGCGGTGATCTTCGCAGCGGCCGGGCGGCACCCGCTCGCCGGTCTCGCCGCCGGCTTCGCGGCCGTGTCCGGCGGCTATGCCGGCAATCTGTTTCCGGGCTCTCAGGACGCCCTGATACTGGGCATCACCGAGCCGGCCGCCCAGCTGATCGACCCGTCCTATTCGGTCAACATCGCGGGCAACTGGTTCTTCATCGTCGGCGTCGTTCTGGTCTTCACCCCCGTCGTCTGGTTCCTGACCGACCGGGTGATCGAGCCGCGCCTCGGCGCCTGGACGCCGCCGGGAACCACCGTGCCCGCGCCCCCCCCCGAGCCGATAGAACAGGCCCTGACGCCGGAGGAGAAGCGCGGACTGGCCTGGGCCGGTCTGGCCATCCTCGGCATGCTGGCGCTGTGGACCGTCCTGACCCTGATCCCGGGCTCGCCCTTCGTCGACCCGGAAGCGGAGCCCGGTCAGGAGTACAACCCGCTCTACCGCTCGCTGGTGGCCTTCTTCGCCATCACCTTCTTCGTCGCGGGCGGGGCCTATGGCGCGGGCGCCGGGACGGTGAAATCCCACCGCGACATGGTCCGCATGATGCGCGAGGGCATCGCACAGCTGGCGCCCTATATCGTGCTGGCCTTCTTCGCC